>NZ_MBET01000089.1:0-11058 GCF_001954215.1 Mycobacterium sp. IS-2888 | reverse complement strand
GTTCGAGTCACCGATCACGGTGTCGCGGGCGCCCGGCTGGTTGGCCAGGTAGGCCATCGCCATCAGGTCGCGCTGGTCGATCATCACCGAGTCGTATTTGTCGCCGAACAGCACCAGGTGCCGATAGAAGTAGTGCCGCGCGATGACCACGGTCGACAGCATTAGCAGCACCGCGGTGGCCGAGACCCAGACCGGCGCGGGCTGCGGTTTGAACCGCTGGGTCACCCGTTTCGCGCCCGCGACCACCAGCGCGACCGCGGCGAACAAGGCGATGGCCGCCATCGGCGTCGCCAGCATGGTCACCACGGCCGTGAGCCGTCGCGGATCGTTGTAGAAGAACTGGCTGAACACTTCGATGGCGGCGCCCGCCGCGTTGTGAAACGGCGCCCCGGAGTAGATCGTCGCGACGGTGAGCACCAGCCAAACCACCGGCGGCCACCAGATTCTCTTGTACAGCAGGATCGCCAGGCCGGCGTACATGAGCACGATCAGGCCGTATTGGGTCGGGAAGTCGTTGAGGTGACGGGTGTGCAGGAGCAGCGCGTCGATGACGCCCTGCTTCGCGCTCTTGAAGCTGGGGAATGCGTGCCCGGCGATGATGTCGGCCTGCCGGAGCACGCCGATGAACTGCGGCGCCAGGATCGCCGCGGTCGGCACCGCCACGGCGGCCAGGGTCAGCACGTCGGCGAGCCGGCCGCGCACCGGATGCCACCAGATGTCCAGCAGCCACCACGCCAGAAGGAACAGGATGACGATGAACCCGCCCGTCAGATGCACCGACAGCACACCCACCAGCGCCAGCACCGCCGTCGGGATGCGGTCGCGATGCCGCAGCGTCGAGGTGATCAGGACGTACGTCGGGATCGCGACCCCGTACGCGGCCAGGTTGGGCATCGCCGCGACACCGAACTCGACGTAGGGCACCGAGGTGAACGACGCCGATAACGCGGCCGCCGTCGCCGAAACCCCCGCGGTGCGCCAGATGGTGGTGCGCGGCCGAAGCAGATGCCAGGTCAGCATCGCCGCGCTGGTCGGAAACAGCCAGACCGAGGCCGCCACCGAGTTCAGGGTGTAGCCGGTGGTCGGTGCCGCGCCGGTGAGCTGGCAGAACACCGCGGTCAGGGCGTGGAACACCGACGGGTAATACAGCGCTTGGTGTGTCTCGACGTTGCGCAGCTCTCCCATGTGGGTGGACGACGCCTGGCCGGTGTCGAGCATGTAGCGCACCTCGTTGGCATGCCAGACGGCGTCCCAGGTGCTGGGGATGGTCTGCCAGTGCGCGGCCAGGCCGCGGTGGGCCGCCCACATGATCAACAGGGCGCCCAGCAGCACGCCGGCCGCCACCGTCAACGCCGGCCAGCCGCCGATGCCACGCGCCTCGGCCTTGGTGTCGCGGTAGCGGGTGAGTAGCAGCTGCAAACCCGTCATCACGAGGCAGACGACAACCAGCGCGGCGAGCGCAGTCCAACCGTTCCAAGGGATTCCGAGCGCGCCGAGGGGGATTATCGCCAGCGCGACAACGCCGTATGTCAGTGCCGGACCCACCGCGATAGCGACCGGCCAAGTTAGCTGAGTGATGCGTGCGACGATCGTCCCGGGCGTGATCAGCAAGAACAGTGCGAGCAGCGTTCCGATCCAGAGCCCCACTCGACTAGTATGGCTGCCCGGGTGACCTGGCTCGCCAAGCCTCCGTTCGGCTGGAACGCCTCTCGGCCACCCGCTACCGTCACAATTTCGCGGAAATGCGGAAGCTCTAAGGTGGCTGGCATGGCTTACGACGTCGCCCGGGTGCGCGGACTACATCCGTCGCTGGGTGACGGATGGGTGCACTTCGACGCGCCGGCCGGAATGCTGATTCCCGACTCTGTCGCGACGACCGTCTCGACCGCCTTCCGCAGGTCCGCCGCCAGCACAGTGGGTGCGCATCCCTCGGCGCAGCGCAGCGCCGCCGTGCTGGAGGCCGCCCGCTCCGCGGTGGCCGATCTGCTCAACGCCGACCCGGCGGGCGTGGTCCTGGGCGCCGATCGCGCGATCCTGTTGTCCTCGCTGGCCGAAGCGTCGTCGTCGCGGGCGGGGCTCGGCTACGAGGTGATCGTCAGCCGCCTCGACGACGAAGCCAACATCGCCCCGTGGCTGCGCGCGGCGCACCGCTACGGCGCCAAGGTGAAGTGGGCCGAGGTCGACATCGAGACCGGTGAGCTGCCGACGTGGCAGTGGGAGGGCCTGATCGGCAAGGCCACCAGGCTGGTCGCCGTCACCTCGGCATCGGGAACGCTGGGCACGGTCACCGATCTGCGGGCGATGACCAAGCTGATCCACGACGTCGGCGGGCTGGTGGTGCTCGACCATTCCGCCGCCGCGCCCTACCGGCTGCTCGACGTCCGGGAAACCGAGGCTGACGTGGTGGCGGTCAACGCCGTCGGCTGGGGCGGGCCGCCGATCGGGGCGCTCGTGTTCCGCGATCCGGCGCTTATCCACACCTTCGGCTCGGTCTCGACCGACCCGCACGCCACCGGCCCGGCGCGGCTGGAGGTCGGCGCGCACCAGTTCGGTCTGCTGGGCGGCGTCGTCGCGAGCATCGAGTACCTCGCGGCGCTCGACGAGTCGGCTCGCGGCACCCGGCGCGAGCGCCTGTCGCTGTCGATGCAGTCGGCAACTTCGTATCTGAATCGCATCTTCGATTACCTGATGGTGTCGCTGCGGTCCTTGCCGTTGATGATGCTGATCGGCCGGCCGGAGTCGCGGATACCGGTGGTCAGCTTCGCGCTGCAGGGCGTGCCCGCCGAGCGAGTGGTGCAGCGCTTGGCGGACAACGGAATTCTCGCGGTGTCCAACGAGAGTTCGCGCGTGCTCGAAGCGCTGGGCGCCAACGAGGTCGGCGGCGCCGTGACCGTTGGGCTGGCGCACTACTCGACGATGGCCGAGGTCGACCAGCTGGTGCGGGCCCTGGCGTCGCTGGGCTGAGGGTTAGGCCCGGCCTTTGCGCCGAGTGTGCAGTGACGGCGCCCATCTTGCACAGCGGAAGCCCTGAGCGCACACCCGATTCAGACCGTCAGCACGATCTTTCCGGTCACGTTGCTCGATACCAGCTCTTGGTGCGCGTCAGCGGCCCGCTCGATGGGCATGCGCGCGCCGATGATCGGCCGGACCCGGCCCTCGGCGATCATCGGCCACACCGATGCCGTCACCGCCTGCACGATCTCGGTCTTGCTGCTCGGGCCGCTTACCGGGCGGGCCCGCAGCGTGGTGCCGATGACCCGGGCCCGCTTCATCAGCAGCTTGCCGATGTTGAGCTCGCCCTTCACCCCGCCCTGCATGCCTATGATGACGAGCTGTCCGTCGGTGGCCAGGGCGTCGATATTGCGGTCCAGATAGGCGGCGCCCATGATGTCGAAGACCACGTCGGCGCCGTCGGTCTCCTCGCGCAGCCGCGCCACGAAGTCCTCGTCGCGGTAGTTGATGGTGATCTCGGCGCCCAGGCCGCGACAGAAATCCAGCTTCTCCGCCGACCCGGCGGTGACGGCCACCCGCGCGCCCAGCGCCCGCGCGACCTGGATCGCGTGCGTTCCGATGCCGCTGGCCCCGCCGTGCATCAGCAGCAGCTGGCCCTCACCCAGGTGAGCGATCATCACCAGGTTGGACCACACCGTGCACGCCACCTCGGGCAGCCCGGCGGCATCCACCAGGTCGACGCCCTTCGGGATCGGCATCACCTGGCCGGCCGGAACGGCGACGTATTCGGCGTAGCCGCCGCCGGCCAGCAACGCGCAAACCTCTTGTCCGACAGACCATTCCGTGACGTCGGCCCCGACGTCCGAGACGACGCCGGACACCTCCATGCCGATGATCTCGCTGGCCCCGGGTGGCGGCGGATACTTACCGGCGGCCTGCAGCACGTCGGCGCGGTTGACGCCGGCCGCGGTGACCTTGACCAATACCTCGCCGGGGCCCGCGGAGACGTCCGGCACGTCTTGCCACTGCAGTTTGTCGGCGGATTCAGCGACGATTGCGCGCATGCGGGCCACGCTACCGACCCCGGCTACCCTTATCAGCGGTGGCGTGGCAGAGCGGCCTAATGCACTCGCCTTGAAAGCGAGAGACGGCTAACACCGTCCGGGGGTTCAAATCCCTCCGCCACCGCGGGTCAGCGGGTGGATTCGTGCAGTGTCGGCGCGTAGCGCAGCACCGCGCCGATGCCGTCGGCCGGGGCGATGCGCTCGTCGGTGCGAACCAGCGACGCCCCAACGGAAATCGCCATCAGCGGCAGCGCCTCGTCGGCCCGCAGCGTCTTCGCGGGGGCGGCGCCCTGCTCGGACAGCACGTCGGCATTCGGGACGACGGCGGTCAGCGCTTCGTCGGCGACCACGGTGGCGTCGTCGATGTCGCCGATGATCATGGTGTCGACCGCTCCCTGACGCAGCGCCGAGCACACGGCTCCCAGCCCCTCCGCGGCCAGCCCCGATTGCCGGCCCACCTCGGCGGTGAAACGCTGTGCGGCATCGTCGATCACGCTCAAGTGCCGCTTGGCGAATTCGGTTTCGATCGCCCGCTGGATTTCGCCGTAGTCGTGGCCGCTGTGGCGCGCGCCGACCTGCAGCGGCGTCGCCCGCATTCGCTCCGGCAGCGCCGCCACCAGATCCGAGCGCGACCGCACCTCACCCACCACGAAGATCGCGTCGACGCCGGTGTGGTCGACGATCTCGCTGACCCGATCGGCGATGGCCCGCACGTTCTTGCGGGCGGCTTCGTCGCTGCGCAATTGCGGATCGCCGTAGCCCGACGTTTCGGCGCTGTCGGCTTTGTGCACGGGATAGCCACCGCCGTCGACGGTTTCGGAGCGCAGGGTCCCGTCGATGTGGGTGGTGATGTCCGCGCCGGCGTGATCGACGACAACCAACAGGTAGTCCGGGTCGTCGTAGCCGAGTTCGACGATCGGGACGATGTAGGGCAACTCGGAGACGCGCACGACGGTTTCGGCGGTCGGACGCACCAGGTGCTCGTTGAGCACGACGCCGGTGGCGGCGGCCACCACCGCGCGGCCGCTGCGGCCGATCGGCGCGCGCAGGTCCATCACCGCCTGTCCAATCTGCTCGGTGACCGAGGCGTCGGCGCCCTGCTGCTCGAGCTGTTCGCGCAGTGCGCGCCACTTCAGCTCGAGCTGAGCCTCGGCGTCGTGGGTGTCGTGCGAATCGTCGAAGTAAACGGACGCGAACGGCCCCGGACTGTCCAATAGCTGTCGGAAGCGGTCGGAATGCATACCTGTCAGCTCTCCTCGCCCTCGGAGTCGTCGAAGAAATGCCAATCGCCGTCGTGCTCGACTTCCATTCGCCAGCCAAGTTCTGAGTTGTCGGCCTTGGCGTCGACGAACCATGCATGCGCGTCGCCGGCGCTTTCGATGTCCTTCGTCGCGACGACTTCTCCGGTCGGGTTCAGCACGCGGTAAGTAGCCATGTTCCGCAGTGTTCCCACCGCGGCGTGGCCTAACCGGTCGGGATTTCGGCGGCGATGGTGTCCATCAGCGCGGTGTAGCGCCGAACTTCGGGATCGCGGCCCGGCTTGCCGCTGCTGATCACGCCGGCGGCAAGCGCGCGTTGCGGGTCGGCCCAGATCGCGATGTTGGCCAGGCCGAGGTTTCCGAACGCGGCCGGCGCATTGCGACCGAACGGCCCAAACCTGTTGGTGCCCAGCATGTATCCGGTGCCCCAACGGGCCGGGTGCAGCCCGACGGCGAAATCCGGCCGCAGCCGGCGGCACTCCTGCACCGCGGCGTACATCCGCTCCGGGCTGATGATCCGCACGCCGTCGAGTTCACCGCCCCGTCGCCAAATCTCGGCAAAGCGCGACAACTCGTTGGCGGTCGAGACGGTGTTGGAGGACGGGACGACGGTGGTCAGGAACGCGGGGGTGTTCGTGTACGGAATGATCTCGTGCACGCTTCCGCCGATCGCCTTGCGAAAGATCGCCGCGACCGGCGGCGGCAGCGGCTTGCCGGTGGCGTGGCTGGGCGCCACCAAGGGAACGTCCTGCTTGGCGACGCCGAAGTTGGTCCACCGGAAGCCCAGCGGATCGAGAATCTCCGCGGCCAGGATTTCGCGGATGTCCTTGCCGGTGGCGGCGTAGACGATCTCGCGCATCAGCGGGCCCCACGTCAGCGCGTGGTAGATGTGCACCAGTCCCGGCCGGTACAGCGGCCTGAGCTTGGCGAGCTGCTCCTGTGCGTACTCGTGGTCGTCCGTGCGGCGCAGGTCCGGGCGGGGCCCGGTGGCGAAGGGGACACCCGCGCTGTGGGTCAGCACGTGCCGGATCGTGGTGCGGTGCTTGCCGTGGCTGGTGTAGCTGGGTAGGTACTTGCAGACGCGGTCGTCGAGCGAGAAGTGGCCCTGCTCGACGAGCATGTGCACCACGGTTGCGGTGATGCCCTTGGCCGCCGAGTACACGCAGAACGGCGTGTCCGTCGTGACGGCGATCTTCTCGCCGTCGGGCGGGTCGGTGGGAGCGTTGCCCCAGCCGTGCCCGATCGCACGGTTGAGGACGACGCGACCGCGATGCCGGACGCACAGCTGGATCGCGGGGTGAAAGCCGGCCTGATACCAGTGCCGCGCGGCCTGCCAGATCCGTTCCACGGCGGCATCGTCGACGCCGGAGTGGTCTTCCTCGCCGATCGTGGTCACGGCGTCCAGGTCCGCGGGGACGCGGATTCTGCCGTCGGGAGTCACCCAAGCGAGGGTACGTGGCCCCGCGCTACTCCCCGGTGAACTGCGGCAGACGCTTGGCGAACGTCGCCGAGATCCCTTCGGTCAGGTCCTTCGACGGCAGGAAAGCCGCGTTCCAGGCGGCGACGTAGCGCAGGCTCTCCGACACCGCCGCGATGCGTTGCTGGTCCAGGACGTCCTTGATGCCGTGCACGGTCAGCGGCGGGTTGGCGGCGATCTCTGCCGCGGTCGCGTGTGCGGCCGCCAGAGTGGCGTCTGCGTTCTCGTACACCTCGTTGACCAGGCCGATCTTCTCCGCGCGGGCCGCGTCGATGTCCTTGCCGGTCAGCGCGAGCTCGCGCAGGTGTCCGTCGTTCAGGATCAGCGGCAGGCGGGCGAGGCTGCCGACGTCGGCCACTATGGCCAGCTTGACCTCCCGCACGGAGAACTTGGCGTCGGCGCTCGCGTAGCGGACGTCCACGGCGGAGATGAGGTCGACGCCGCCGCCGATGCACCATCCGTGCACCGACGCGATGGTGGGGGTGCGGCAGTCGGCGACGGCGCTGATCGCCCCCTGCATGCGCTTGATCTCGCGGTGGAAGACCGCTCGGGGGCCGGCCAGCGCGTCGCCGGACAGCAGCGGGGTGAACGAACCGCCCATTGCGGGCACGTCCAGGCCGTAGCTGAAATTCTTACCGGATCCGGTGATGACGATGGCCCGCACCTCGGGGTCCGCGTCGAGCGCCGGGAACAGCTCGGGCAACTCCGACCAGAAGGCCGGTCCCATCGCGTTGCCCTTGCCCGGTCCGATCAGCGTCACCTGCGCTACCTGGTCTTTGATCTCGACGGTGACGGATTCGTATGTTTCGCCCATATCGAGACCGTAGCGTGGCAAATATGCCCAGTGATTTGCGACCCGGCCCGCATTCCCCGCCCACCGATGAGCTGCACAGCGCCGAGGACACGCTCGCGGTTCTGCGGCGAGTTCTGCACCCCATCTCCGCCGACGACGTGTCGCGGCAGACGCCGTGCACCGAATACAACGTCTCGCAGCTGACCGGGCACCTGCTGAACTCGATCACCGCCCTCGGCGGCATGGTGGGAGCGGAGATCCCCGAGCGCGACGAAAGCGATTCGGTGGAACGCCAGATCGTCGCCGCCGCGCGGCCCGCCCTCGATGCTTGGCATCGGCGCGGCCTGGAGGGCACCGTGCCGTTCGGCAACGGCGAAATGCCGGCCAAAGGCGCGTGCGCCATCCTGTCGCTCGAATTCCTGGTCCACGCTTGGGATTACGCCGTCGCGATGGGCCATCCGGTCGACGCGCCCGAGCCGCTGGCCGAATACGTGCTGGGTTTGGCGCGCCGCGCCATCAGGCCGGAGCTACGCGGCAGCGCCGGATTCGACGACCCGGTCGACGTGCCGGAAGACGCCGGCGCCCTGGAACGCCTGGTCGCTTTCACCGGCCGCAACCCGGCCCGCTAAGCACGCTCTGCCGAACGTGCGGCCAGACGCACGCTCGGCCTCGAACGTGCGGCCAGACGCACGCTCGGCGAAAGGCCTACACCCGCTCTAGGTAGAAGTAGTAGTAGCGGCCGTCATCGAGCACGCCCTTGCCGTTCATGATTCCCATGACGGCATCGTCGTCGATCTTCTTGAAGTGGTCGTGCACGGGTTGGCCGTCATAGACCATCGTCGCGGTGACCTCGCCGCGGAAGTCCTCCAGCCACAGGCTCGCCTCGCCCTTGCCCATCGCCTTGTTCGAGAACTTGTTGCCGTCGGCGTCCACGCACACCAGCGGCTGCACGTCGCTGGCCGACGTGAACGTCTTCCCGAACCAACCGGCCTTCTCCAGTTGGCCGTTCATCTTGTGGCCGGTGACGAACTCGCCGCCCTTCCATTCGCCGATCATGCCGTCGATCGTCGCGGGCTCCAGGGTCGCCCAGAAATCGTCGAGTTCGGCATCGGCGATCTGATCTCCGCGCTCCTTGAACTCGGTGAACTTCTTGCGGGCCAACGTCATTGCTCACTCCTCCGGTTCGGTTTGGGTGATCCACTCGCGGGCGAAGCGCAGCAGCGCGTCGTTCTCCTCCGGCGCCCCGATGGTGACCCGGACGCCGTCGGTCCCATACGGGCGGACCACGATGCGCGCGTCGGCGGCCTGCTTGACGAAATCCAGCGTGCGGGGCCCCAGCGGCAGCCAGACGAAGTTGGCCTGGGTCGGCGGCAGCGCGAAGCCGGCGTCGCGCAAGGCCGCGGCGACGCGCGTGCGTTCGGCGACCAGCGCGTCGGTGCGCGCCAACAGCTCGTCGGCGGCGGCCAGCGACGCGATGGCGGCGGCCTGCCCCAGGCTGGACACGGTGAACGGCACGTAGACCTTGTCGAGCGCGGTGATCAGGTCGGGGTGTCCGACCGCGTAGCCGATGCGCAAACCCGCCAGCCCGTAGGCCTTCGAAAACGTCCGCAGCACAACGACATTGCTGTGGGCCCGGACCAGATCCAGGCTCTCTGGCGCCATGCCGTCGCGGACGTACTCGACGTAGGCCTCGTCGATGGCGATCAGGATGTGCGGCGGGACGGCCTGAATGAATCGCGCCAAAGCATCCGGGTCGACGACGGTGGACGTCGGATTGTTGGGGTTGCACACGAAGATCAGCCGGGTGCGTTCGGTGACCGCGGCGAGCATGGCGTAGAGGTCGAAGGTGTGGTCGGTCAACGGCACCTGGATGGCGCTCGCGCCGGAGACCTGGACCAGTGGCGGGTACAGCTCGAAGCTGCGCCACCCGTAGATGACTTCGTCGCCGGCCGCGGCGGTGATTTGAACGAGTTGCTGGCACAGGCTGACCGAACCGCATCCGACGGCGACGTGTTCGGGCGCGAAATCCGAACCCAGGTGGGCGGCCAGCGCGGCCTTGAGCTGCACGCAGCCGTTGTCGGGATAGCGGTTGACGATGTCGGTGGCTCGCTCGATGGCCGCGCGCACGCTGGGCAGCGGGCCGTAAACGGTTTCGTTGCTGGCCAGTTTGATGGCGCCCGGCACCGTCTTACCAGGAACATAAACTGGCAGCGCGGCCAGCTCCGGCCGTAGGCGGGCAGTCACTTCGACAGCATATGTCGGCGCTGTGTACGCTATGCCTCCGGCGGTTCCGGGACACCGGGAAGGGGTCGGGTAACCTCAGAAAGTCCAATGGAGGCGTGCCAGAGCGGCCGAATGGGGCTCACTGCTAATGAGTTGTCCCCCTTCAAGGGGACCGGAGGTTCAAATCCTCTCGCCTCCGCTGAGTAGTTTTGGCAAGACAACTGAAGACAGGCGCCCGTAGCTCAACGGATAGAGCATCTGACTACGGATCAGAAGGTTGGGGGTTCGAATCCCTTCGGGCGCGCTTATTACGGACGAAATCGCAGACACCTTCACGCAAACGTTCCGATGTATGCGTGTGCCATCCGCTTGACCTCTCGGACCACCGCGGCGCGGTCGCGTTCGTCGTTGTCCAGGGTGGCTCGGTCGAGAACGGCGCCGATGGCCGTGACAAGAACAAAAAGAGCCGCCGCCAGCCGGTCTCGCCGGGCTCGAACCCCTCTCTGCCGCAGAGCGTCTGCCAATACGGCGGCGATGCGCCGATCTGACGCGATGTCGATCGCCTGCAGTTCGCGACTAGTCCGCATGGCGGCCCGAATTTGGACCGCTGCTGACTCCGAGGCAGCCGCGGACAGGATCTGCTCGACGAGGGCATCGACCAATTGCTCAAGGGAGCGACTCGGGTCGGAGAGATCGGCGTCGGCAATCGCCGACTCAATCCGGGCGTTCATGCGTTCGGCCAGTGTGGCAACAATCGCCTGCCGGTCTCGAAAATACCGGTAGACGTTGCGGACCCGCAGACCCGTGCGCTCAGCAAGCGCGCTCGTGGTGAGTGCATCGGGACCACTTTCCCTGAGCAACTCACTGGCGGCGTCGAGGAGTGTCGTCAAGGTGCGACGGGACCGTTCTTGCGCGGGAATCGTCCGCAGCCCGTGTGCGATCTTGCCCGGCGTTCCCATAAACCGGAGAATAACTCCCTTTTTGGTTGACGCAGCGGCGGGCCGCGCCTATGTTTCAGCAAAAAGGGGAGTCTCACTCCCTTTTGTTGGAACAAGGAGTTGTCGTGGATCGGCACGCGGACGTGATCGTGGTTGGAGCTGGGTTAGCCGGACTGACGTGCGGGCATCTGGTGACGAAACGCGGACTCGGTGTCATCGTCCTTGAGGCGAAGGCCCGGGTCGGCGGTCGCCTACTGAACCAAACTGTGGGCGGCGCCATTGTCGATGCGGGCGGGTCGACGTACTGGTCAACAATGCCGGGATCCTGCGCGACGCCGCGTTCAAAAACATG
>NZ_MBET01000088.1:0-5451 GCF_001954215.1 Mycobacterium sp. IS-2888 | reverse complement strand
TCCGCATGCCGCAGCCCGCGCGTCGCCAGGTCGTTCATACTTTCCACCAGCGGCCCGAAGTCCTGGCTGAACAGGGAATTGGCGACCACGCGCAGCGTCGCCTGGACCATCGTCTGGTGGATGTCGAAGCGCGTGCCCGTCGGCAGCTCGTCGGTGACGGCCGCGATCGGGTCGATCATCAGGTCGACGATGCCGTTCAGGTGGCGCCGGGCGAAGGTCGGGTTCAGCTGGCCGCGGTGCGCCGCCCAGGAATCGCCCTCGTCGGTCAGCAGGTTGATGCCGGCGGTGGCGCGTATCGGCTCGTACTCGGATGACTTGACGTATTTCAGCCGCGCCTCGTGTAGCACGTGATCGACGTAGTCGGGGTGACTGATCGAAACGAAACGCCTACTGGCGCAACGGAATCGGACGATATCGCTGCCGGATATCCGGCTCATGAATCCGTCGCCCACGTCGAATCCGACGGTGAGGGCCTCGCGCGTCATCGTCCAAAAGCTCAGGCGTCTGGCGGGGCCCGCCAGCGGCCGCTCAGCGGTGAGGGTCGCCATGACTCAACTGTAGGGGTGACGGCGGTGCGGAGTAATGAGATTATCGGACAAGGAGTTGGGAGTTTAGGACATCGCATGGACCAACCGCCGACGCTGAGTCACACCGTGCACGCGACCCGGGTGCTGTGCGAGGTGGCCAACGAACACGGGGTGCCGACGAGCGAGGTGCTGGCGGGCACCGCCATCGGCCCTGCCGACCTGAACAACCCCGACACCATGGTCAGCGCCCTGGACGAGATCGAGGCGGTGCGCCGCGTGCTCGCCCGGCTTCCGGGCGAGGCCGGCATCGGCGTCGATGTGGGCAGCCGGTCCACGCTTACCCATTTGGGATTGTTCGGGTTTGCCGTCATGTCGTGCGGCACCCTTCGGGAACTGTTTTCCATCGCGATGCGCTATTTCGCGCTGACCACGATGCAGATCAACCTCGCGTTGTTCGAAACCGCCGAGGACTGTGTCATCGAGCTCGACGCCGACCACCTGCCCGCGGATGTGCGGGCCTTCTTCATCGAGCGCGACATCGCTGGAATCCTCGCGACCACAAACACTTTCGTGCTGCCCGTCGCGGAGAAATACGCCGACCAGGTATCAGCCGAACTGGCGGTCGACGAGGAACTGCTGCGGCCGCTGCTCGACCTCGTGCCCGTGCACGACGTCGCGTTCGGCCGGGCGCACAACAGGGTGCGTATTCCGCGCGCCATGTTCGACGAGCCGCTGCCGCAGGCGGACCGGCACACGCTGGAAATCTGCATGGCGCAGTGCGACGTGCTGATGCAGAACAGCCAGGGCCGCCGAGGGATCACCGCGCTCGTGCGCAGCAAGCTGTTCCGCGATTCCGGTGTGTTCCCAACGCTTCCCGACATCGCCGAGGAACTCGACGTCCATCCGCGAACGCTGCGCCGGCGGCTCGCCGACGAAGGAACGTCGTTCCGCGCGCTGCTCAACGAAGCGAGATCCACCGTGGCGGTGGACTTGTTGCGCAATGTCGGGCTGACGGTGGAGGAGGTGTCCACGCGGCTGGGTTACACCGAAGTCTCGACGTTTTCGCATGCGTTCAAACGCTGGTACGGCGTGGCGCCCAGCGCGTATTCACGCCAGGGCGCAGCGCCTTAGGGGTGCAGCGCCTTCTTCAGCGCGGCCAGCCCTCGGTTAGTGGCCTCGGCGGCCGCGGGGATCACGAGGGCGAAGCTGGCGTAGCCGTGCACCAGGGTCGGCTCGTTGCTCAATTCGGCGGGCACGCCCGCGGCGTTGAGCAGCTGGGCGTAGCGTGCCCCGTCGTCGCGCAGCGGATCGTGTTCGGCGGTCCCGATGTAGGCGGGCGGCAGACCGGACAGGTCCGGGGCGTTGGCCGGGGCGAGGGTGACCGGCAGCGTCGTGGGGTCGCTGATGTCGATGCCGGGCAGGTACCAGGTCAGGAAGGCGTCGATGACGTCGCGGTCCAGGATCGGCGCGGTGGCGTTCTCGGTATACGACGGCAGTGACAGATCGGCGGTGACGACCGGGTACCACAGCAGCTGGAACGCCAGCTCGGGCCCGCCGTTCTCGCGTGCCAGGTGCGCCATGACCGCGGCCAGGTTGCCGCCCGCCGAGTCGCCGGCGACGGCGATCCGGTCCGGGTCGCCGCCCAGCTCGGCGGCGTGCTCGGCGACCCACTGCAGGGCGGCCCAGGAGTCGTTGACGGCGGCGGGGAACGGGTGTTCCGGGGCGAGCCGGTAGTCGACGGACACCACGATGGCGTGGGCGCCGACGGCGTGCGCGCGGGCGACGGGCTCGTGGGTGTCCAGGTCGCCCAGCGCGAAACCGCCGCCGTGATAGAAGACGACGACGGGCAACGGCGTATCCACCTCGGCCGGCCAGTAGATCCGCACGGGAATGTCGCTGAGCTCGCCGTGCCCGATCGTCCGCTCCTCGACCCGCAGCTGCGGAAGCATTTCCACCGGCACCTGGAGCTGCTTGAGCCGCGCGCGGGCGACCTCGACGCCGTCGGTTGCCTTGAAGGTCATCGGGTAGGCGTCGAGCAGCGTCTTGAACGTCGGATCGATGCCTGGTCGGGCGATGGTGGGCTCAATCATTGGTACAACATACGCCAGGGATTTACCTGTACAGCGCAGTGCGCAGCGCCGCCAGCCCGCGATCCAGCGCGGCGGTGGCGGCGGGCACCACACCGGCGTAGCCGAGGTAGCCGTGCACCATCGTCTCGGCGTTGTGCACCTCCACCGGCACACCGGCGGCGGCCAGCAGCTCGCCGTACCGGATGCCGTCGTCGCGCAGCGGATCGTGGCCGGCGACACCGATGTAGGCCGGCGCCACGCCGGCCAGGTCTTTCGCCCGGCCCGGCGCTACCCCGGGAGGCGGATCGGACAGGTCGATTTCGCCGGCGTACCACCGGGAGAACGCGGCGACGGCGCGGGTGTCGAGGATTGGCGCCGAGGCGTTTTCGGTGAACGACGGCAGCGACGGGTCCCACATCGCGGACGGATACCACAGCAGCTGAAACACCAACGCCGGTCCGCCGTTGCCGGCGCGGGCGCGCTGGGCCATCACCGCCGAGATCGTGCCGCCGGCCGAATCCCCGGCCACCGCCATGCGGCTGCTGTCGGCGCCGATCTCGGCGCCATGCTCGGCGACCCAAAGCGTTGCGGCCCAAGCGTCTTCGACCGCGGCCGGGTACGGGTGCTCGGGCGCCAACCGGTAGTCGACGGACACCACGATCGCGTGCGCGCCCACCGCGTGCTGGCGGCACGTCCCGTCGTGGGTGTCGAGGTCGCCGACGACGAAGCCGCCGCCATGGAAAAACACGACGACCGGCCAGCCGGCGTTCGGCGGAGTGGCTTCGGAATCGGTTGGCGGCCAATAGATCCGGATGCCGATGGGCCCCGCCGGGCCGTCGATGGTCCGGTCCTCAACCCGCAATTCGGGGTGCAAGGAGCGGCGCGGCAGGTCGCGGAACCGCTGGCGCGCAGCGTCGACGCCGTCGTCGGTCGATAGCCGGAACGGAACCGCATCCAGTACCTTCAGCAGGATGGGGTCGATCTCGTCGGCTTTTTTCTCCAAGTCGGGCATGGAGGTACCGTACGCATCCCGCCTGGTGGTCGGGTGTTGGGTGGTGGCCGGCTGGGCGGGACTCGGCTACGGCATCTACCTGACGGTGATCGCGTTGCGCTCGCCGCCGGGCATCGAGCTGACCGGCCATTGGGTTCTGCAGCCGCCGTTCAAGGCGTCGATGGCGCTTTTGCTGACGGCCGCCGCGGTGGCGCACGCCGTGGTGCGCGAGCGGCGCTGGCTGATGCCGGCGCTGCTGCTGTCGGCCGTCGGCGACTGGCTGCTGGCGATCCCGTGGTGGGGACCGTCGTTCGTCGGCGGGTTGGCCGCGTTCCTGTTGGCGCACCTGTGTTTTCTGGGCGCGCTGCTTCCCCTGGCGCGCGCACGGTCGCGTCCGCGGCTGGCCGCCGTCGCCGTGATGTGCGTGGCGACGACGTCGCTGCTGGCATGGCTGTGGCCGCATCTGGGCAAGGACAAGCTTTCGGTAACGGCCTACATCGTCGCGCTGACCGCCATGGTGTGTGCGGCGCTGTTGGCCGGGCTGCCGACGATCTGGACCGCGGTGGGGGCCGTGTGTTTCGCCGTGTCTGACGCGATGATCGGCATCGGGCGGTTCATCCTGGGCAACGAGGCACTCGCGGTGCCGATCTGGTGGACGTACGCCGCGGCCCAGATCTTGATCACCGCCGGTTTCTTTTTCGGCCGAGACCAACCCGCCGATGACACCGCCGACCGCATTGAAAGCCAAGGGTAGCAACACATCTCGCGAGGCAGCGTGACTCCCAAACCGCGCACACCCGTCGAGGTGGAGCCCATCGCCAGGGTGCTGCCGATGCTGTCGGTCCCGCACCTCGATCGCGAATTCGACTACCTGGTCTCGGCCGAGCAGTCCGACGATGCGCAGCCGGGGGTCCGGGTGCGGGTGCGTTTTCACGGCCGGCTGGTCGACGCATTCGTGCTCGAACGCCGCAACGACACCGATCACGTCGGCAAGCTGGGTTGGCTCGATCGCGTCGTGTCGCCCGAACCGGTACTCACCGCGGAGATCCGCCGCTTGGTCGACGCGGTGGCCGCGCGGTACGCCGGCACCCGGCCGGACGTGCTGCGCCTGGCCGTCCCGGCCAGGCACGCCAGGGTGGAGCGGGAAACCGCGGCGTCCGAGCCGGACCCGGCGCCGCCGGCACCGGTCGACCCGTCGGGTTGGGAGCTCTACGCCCGCGGCGGGCAGTTCCTTGCCGCCCTGGCCGAGTCGCGTGCGGCGCGCGCGGTGTGGCAGGCGCTGCCGGGCGAGTCGTGGGCGGACCGGTTCGCCGAGGCCGCCGCGCAGACCATCCGCGCCGGCCGCGCGGTGCTGGCGATCGTGCCCGATCAGCGCGATCTGGACGCGCTGTGTCGCTCCGCGACGGCCCGGATCGAGGAACGCGGCGTGGTCGCGCTGTCGGCGGGCCTCGGGCCGGCCGCACGCTACCGGCGCTGGCTCGCCGCGCTGCGGGGCAGCGCCCGGCTGGTGATCGGCACCCGCAGCGCGGTGTTCGCGCCGATGTCCGACCTGGGCCTGGTCATGGTCTGGGCCGACGCCGACGACAGCCTGGCCGAGCCGCGGGCGCCGTACCCCCATGCCCGCGAGGTGGCGATGCTGCGCGCGCATCAGGCGCGGTGTGCGGCGCTGATCGGGGGCTATGCCCGCACCGCAGAGGCGCAGGCGCTGGTGCGCGGCGGATGGGCGCACGACATCGTGGCGGCCCGGCCGGTGGTGCGCGCCCGCACCCCGCGGGTGGTGGCCCTGGACGACACCGGTTACGCCGACGAACGCGACCCGGCGGCCCGCACCGCGCGCATACCGTCCATCGCGCTGCGCGCGGCC
>NZ_MBET01000087.1:0-756 GCF_001954215.1 Mycobacterium sp. IS-2888 | reverse complement strand
GTCGTGCTGGCGCCGGGCGAATCCCGATCGATCACAATCGGATTCGCCACCACCGAGGTTGGGACCGTCGGCGCCACCTCCAGCGCCGCGGCACGCGCTTCTTCCGACAACAGGATCACGTGGTCCGCGCGGTTCAGCGTGGCGCCGACGAAGCGAGGGTGCGAGCGGGCGAACTCGGGAAAATCGGAGCCGTGGATGGTGATGATCACCCGGAAACCCCGGGCCCTCGCCAGCCGGATCAACGATCCTTCGCGCAACCACGCTCCGCCGTTCGAGATGTGGAAGTGCACGAGGGCCGCGCGGGGGGCCCGGGCCAGTGCCAGCCCGGCACGCGCCGTGAGAACGAGGCTCTTCGAGTGGCGCCGCCCGTTCCACGTCGACAGGACGCGGATGTCGTCCGCGCCGATGTTGTTGTCGCGGATGACCCGGATGACCGACTGCGTCCCACCGAAGCTGTACATGTCCGGCCCCACGTGAATGACCGCGATCATCGTCGCCCGGCTAGGTCCCACAGCAAATCGACCACACGGTCAACATAGATCAGCTTGTCAGCCGCGGTCGGCCGAAACGGTGGCAAACTCACCGCTTTTAACCGGCCCGTGACCGAAATCGGGCTGGCCCTCGGTCTCGCCCTGGGCGCGGCGATGGCCTTTGCCGGCCTGCGAGACAGGGGCCAGGACGAGGGCCAGGGCGATTTCGGTCACGGGCCGGTTAAAAGCGGTGAGTTTGCCACCGTTTCGGCCGACCGCGGCTGAC
>NZ_MBET01000086.1:0-963 GCF_001954215.1 Mycobacterium sp. IS-2888 | reverse complement strand
CCCGACGTCGAGCCCAACCGCCTCAAGGCCGCCGAGCAGGCGGCCAGCCAATTCGCGAGCCAGCTGACGCCGGGCATCAATCTCGGGCTCGTCGGCTTCGCGGGCGTCCCGTACCTGCTGGTGCCGCCGACCCCGCAACATCAGGCGACCATCGAGGCCCTGAAGAAGCTCGAGTTCGCCGACAGCACGGCGACGGGCCAGGCGATCTTCACCGCCCTACACGCGATCGCCACGGTCGGCTCTGTGATGGGAGGCGGCGAAGGTCCGCCGCCGGCGCGGATCGTGCTGGAATCGGACGGCGGGGAGAACAAGCCGCAAAACCCCAGCGACCCACGCGACGGCGTCTACACCGCGTCGCGCCTGGCGAAGGATCAAGGGGTTCCCATCTCCACGATCACGTTCGGCACCAAGACCGGCAGCATCGAGATGGACGGCCAGCGGGTGAATGTGCCCGTCTCCACGGACCAGATGAAGAAGATCGCGCAGCTTTCCGGTGGGCAGTCCTACACCGCCACCAATCTCGAGCAGCTCAACAAGGACTACGACGCCATCGAGAACGAGATCGGGTATCGCACGGTGCCCGGACCGGGCAGTGCGGGCTGGCTGCGCCTCGGGGTCGTCGTCGCGCTGGTGGCGACGGCTCTGGCGCTGCTGATCAACCGAAGACTTCCCACCTGATCGCTCAGGCGGGCAGCCGGCGATTCAGGAACAGGCCCGCCAATACCGCGCCGGCCATCACGAACGCACCGAGCAGCATCCACGCCAGGCTCGCGTCACCCTTCACGGTTTCGTAGCCGATCTGGTGCTGCAGCGTCGTATAGACGTTCTTGAGCGATTCCAGGCTGTCGGCATGGAACGCCTGGCCGTCGGTGATCTCGCAGATTTTCTGCAGCGTCCGATCGTCGACCGGGACGGGAATGCTGGCGCCCTCGAACTCGACGGTGCCGTACGGCGTGCCGAACG
>NZ_MBET01000085.1:0-566 GCF_001954215.1 Mycobacterium sp. IS-2888 | reverse complement strand
CGCCCGGCACGCCGTACGGCACCGTCGAGTTCGAGGGCGCCAGCATTCCCGTCCCGGTCGACGATCGGACGCTGCAGAAAATCTGCGAGATCACCGACGGCCAGGCGTTCCATGCCGACAGCCTGGAATCGCTCAAGAACGTCTATACGACGCTGCAGCACCAGATCGGCTACGAAACCGTGAAGGGTGACGCGAGCCTGGCGTGGATGCTGCTCGGTGCGTTCGTGATGGCCGGCGCGGTATTGGCGGGCCTGTTCCTGAATCGCCGGCTGCCCGCCTGAGCGATCAGGTGGGAAGTCTTCGGTTGATCAGCAGCGCCAGAGCCGTCGCCACCAGCGCGACGACGACCCCGAGGCGCAGCCAGCCCGCACTGCCCGGTCCGGGCACCGTGCGATACCCGATCTCGTTCTCGATGGCGTCGTAGTCCTTGTTGAGCTGCTCGAGATTGGTGGCGGTGTAGGACTGCCCACCGGAAAGCTGCGCGATCTTCTTCATCTGGTCCGTGGAGACGGGCACATTCACCCGCTGGCCGTCCATCTCGATGCTGCCGGTCTTGGTGCCGAACG
>NZ_MBET01000084.1:0-30571 GCF_001954215.1 Mycobacterium sp. IS-2888 | reverse complement strand
GCGCCGACGCGCTGATGCTGTCCGGCGAGACCGCGGTGGGCAAGTACCCATTGGCGGCCGTGCGGACGATGTCGCGGATCGTGTGCGCGGTCGAGGAGAATTCCACGGCCGCTCCGCCGTTGACGCATGTGCCGCGCACCAAGCGCGGCGTGATCTCCTACGCCGCCCGCGACATCGGCGAGCGGCTCGACGCGAAGGCGCTGGTCGCGTTCACTCAGTCGGGTGACACGGTGAAACGACTGGCGCGCCTGCACACGCCGCTGCCCCTGCTCGCGTTCACCGCGTGGCCCGAGGTTCGCAGCCAGCTCGCCATGACCTGGGGGACCGAGACGTTCATCGTCCCGATGATGACCTCGACCGACGGCATGATCCGTCAGGTCGACAAGTCGCTGCTGGCACTGGGCCGCTACAAGCGCGGCGACCTGGTGGTCATCGTCGCGGGCGCGCCGCCGGGCACAGTAGGCTCGACCAACCTGATCCACGTGCACCGGATCGGGGAGGACGACGTCTAATCGACAGGGGGCGGGCAGGCCTGTGGCGGCTGGCAACGATTTCGAGGAGCTGCTGGCGTTACTCGACCTCAACCGCCTATCCGATGAATTATTCGTCGGATCACATCCCAGCAAGAACCCGTTGCGGACCTTCGGCGGCCAGCTCATGGCGCAATCGTTCGTCGCGAGCAGCCGCACGCTGATTCGGGAGGACCTGCCGCCCAGCGCTTTGTCCGTGCACTTCATCAACGGCGGCGACACCGCCAAGGACATCGAATTCCACGTCGCGCGGCTGCGTGACGAGCGGCGCTTCGCCAACCGTCGCGTCGACGCGGTGCAGGACGGCATGTTGCTGTCCACCGCGATGATCTCCTACATGGCGGGAGGCCCGGGCCTCGAGCACGCCGTTGAACCGCCGCCGGTGCCCGAGCCCCACACCCAGCCACCGCTCCGCGAGCTGCTGCAGGGCTATGAGGAGACCGTGCCGCACTTCGTCAATGCCTTGCAGCCGATCGAATGGCGCTACACCAACGACCCGGCCTGGGTGATGCGCGACAAGGGCGACCGCCTTGCCTACAACCGGGTCTGGGTCAAGGCGCTGGGGACGATGCCCGACGATCCGGTGCTGCACACGGCGACGATGGTGTACTCCTCGGATACCACCGTGCTGGACTCGGTCATCACCAGCCACGGGCTGTCGTGGGGTTTCGACCGCATCTTCGCGGCGTCCGCCAATCACTCCGTGTGGTTCCACCGCCAGCCCGACATCAACGACTGGCTGTTGTATTCGACGTCCTCGCCCGTCGCCGCGGACTCACGCGGGCTGGGCACCGGGCACTTCTTCGATCGCTCCGGCCAACTCGTCGCCACGGTGGCCCAGGAAGGCGTGCTGAAATACTTTCCGCCCCGGCGCCGATAGACAGCACAGGATACCTATCGGACATGCGTCCGATACGGCTGAAAACAGCCGTGATCAGGCGTAAGTTCTTACAAGCCGGGTATTCGATGGGACATGCGGCAAGCGAGCCGCCCCGCTGAAGGTCAGCGCATCGGGAGGTGAGATGTGAACGGACCGCCGGTCGAAGTCCTACCAAGATTGCGCGCGCGCGAACGCGTTGTCGTTCACGTTGATTCGCTGGCCGCACGCTGCTTCGGCGCCTTGGCACTGCTCAGCGCCGCCTGCTGGCTGATCGCGATCCTCGCCCGGCACCACCACAACCCGGAGTGGCACTACGCCGGTCGGCTGGGCTGGTCGCTGACGGTGCTGGCCGCTGTGACGTTCATTGCGCGTGGGATCTTCCTGGGCCGCCCGGTCACGACCATGCATGCGGCCGCGGCCGCCCTGTTTGTGTTGGCGGGCTTCGGTTCGCACGTGCTGTCCTTCGATCTGCTCGGCGACGTGCTGATCGCCAGCTCCGGACTGGTGCTGATGTGGCCGACTTCATCGCATCCGCGACCCGAAGATCTGCCCCGGGCGTGGGCCCTGATCGATGCCACCAGCGATGACCCACTGGCGCCGTTTGCCATGCAGACGGGAAAGAGCTACCACTTCAGCGCCGACGGAACCGCGGCGCTGGCGTACCGGACGCGGATGGGGTTCGCGGTGGTCGGCGGCGACCCGATCGGTGATGCAGCGCGTTTCCCCGAATTGGTCGCCGACTTCGCCGCCATGTGTCGGATGCACGGCTGGCGAATCGCCGTAGTGGGTTGCAGCGACCGGCGTCTCGAGTTGTGGATGGACGCGAAGGTGCTCGGACAATCGCTGCGCGCGGTCCCGATCGGCCGCGACGTCGTCGTCAACGTGTCCGGCTTCGACATGGTGGGCCGCAAGTTCCGCAACCTGCGTCAGGCGGTCAAGCGCACCCACAACGCCGGCATCACCACCGAGATCGTGGCCGAGCAGGAACTCGACGACCGGCTGCTGGCCGAACTGACCGACGTGGTGCACGCGTCACCCAGCGGGGCTCATACCGACCGCGGCTTCTACATGAACCTCGACGGCGTGCTGGAGGGCCGGTTCCCCGGCATACGGCTGATCCTCGCCCGGGATGCGAGCGGGAAGGTACAGGGCTTTCACCGCTACGCGACCGCGGGCGGCGGCAGCGACATCAGCCTCGACGTGCCGTGGCGTCGCCGCGGCGCCCCCAACGGGATAGACGAACGGCTCAGCGTCGACATGATCATGGCCGGCAAAGAGGCTGGGGCGCAGCGCGTATCGCTTTCGTTCGCGGCGTTCCCGGAGATTTTCGACGACAAGAATCGTGGGCGGCTGCAGCGCATCTTCTACCGGCTGATCCACGTGCTGGACCCGTTGATCGCGCTCGAGTCGCTGTATCGGTACGTGCGCAAGTTCCACGCGCTGGATGCCCGACGCTACGCGCTGATATCGCCGATGCAGTTAGTTCCGTTGGTGTTCGTGTTGCTGACACTGGAGTTCGTGCCGCGGCGACGCCACCTGTGAGCTTCGGCCGTGATGCCGAAACCCGCAAGCTCTTCATCCGATAGCGGCCGAGAGCCGGTTGGTCAAGTCCCGGATGTGTTCGATGAGTTCGCTGGGTTCGTGCACCGTGCAAGGGAATTGGAACAAACCGACATACAGGGCGAGTTCATCGAGGCTGTTCGATCCGGTATGTAGGGTGCAATGTTCATCGCTCCTCGCTTCGAGCAGACCGACGTGGTGCGAAACGCGTTCGGCGGCAACTCTAATAGGGACGTGCAGAGTGATGCGGGCACGGTATCGATAGGGGTTCGTTGTCACACCACGGGACAAATACGCGCTGAGGTCGGCGTCGGGCGGCGCGCGGAACGAAAACCGAGGCCCGGTGGGAACGCGCGGGGTCAGTCGGTCGACGCGGTAAGTGCGCCAGGCGTCACGTTCGATGTCCCAAGCGATCAGATACCAGCGCTTGCCGGTGTGGACGAGCCGATGCGGCTCCACCCTGCGGAGCGAGGCCGTCCCGTCGTGGCTGAGATAGTCGAACCGAAGCTGGTGTTGGTCGCGGCACGCGCCTGCTACGGCGATGAGCGTCTCCGGGTTGACGGTAGGTCCTGGCTGAGGGACGGTTTCCATGGTAGCGGCCAGGAGAGCTATGCGGTGCCGCAGCCGTGACGGTAGCAACGTTTCCAGTTTGGCAAGCGCTCGTACCGAAGACTCTTCGATCCCGGTTACTAAACTCGTTGCGGCCGTGCGCAATCCGATCGCCACCGCAACGGTCTCCTCGTCGTCGAACAGTAGCGGCGGTAGCTGAGCCCCCGCACCCAGTCGATAACCCGAGCGCCCCGCGATGGCTTCGACGGGGTAGCCCAATGTCCGCAACTTTGCGATGTCCCTGCGCACCGTTCGCACACCGACGTTCATCCGATCGGCCAACGCGGCGCCGGTCCATTCGCGGCGCATCTGTAACAGCCCAAGGAGGCGAAGCAATCGCGCGGACGTATCGAGCACGTTTCCAATTCTGCCCGCAACCTAGGACAAGAACTGACCTCCTCCGCTCCTACATTCGGCCTCATGACTAACGACATCAGACCGTTTCGTATCGAAATTCCTCAGCAGCAGCTCGATGACCTGCATGATCGGCTTGACCGCACCCGATGGCCGACGGCCCTTCCCGGCGACGACTGGGAAACGGGTGTCCCGCTCCATTGGTTGCGGGAGCTCACCGAATACTGGCGCACCGGATACGACTGGCGGGCGGCCGAGGCGGGCCTGAATGATTACCCGCAGTTCACCACGATGATCGATGGACAGCGCATCCACTTTCTGCACGTCCGCTCACTCGAACCGGGCGCCTTCCCGCTGATCCTGACGCACGGTTGGCCGGACTCGATCGTCGGATTACTCGACATCATCGGACCGCTCACCGATCCTCAGGCCCACGGAGGCGACCGCGCTGACGCCTTCGACGTGGTGATTCCCTCGTTGCCGGGGTTTGGTTTCTCGGGTCCGACAGCCGACACCGGCTGGACAACCGATCGGATCGCCCGCGCGTGGGCCGAGCTGATGCGGCGGCTCGGCTACCGGCGTTACGGCGCGCAGGGCGGCGACCTCGGCGCGGCCATCAGCCCGCAACTCGGACGGGTGGCTCCAGATCATGTCACCGCCGTGCACATGAACGGTCCTTCGACCGTGCCGCCGGTGCCCCTTGCGGACGAAGAATTGGCTCAGCTCTCCGACCTCGAACGCGACCGGGTGCGCCGGATTGAAGCCTTCATGCAGGAGGAGTACGGCTACATCGCGATCCAGTCAACGCGGCCTCAAACCATTGCCTACGGACTCACCGACTCTCCGGTTGGGCAGCTGGCCTGGATCATGGACAAGTTCCGAGAATGGACCTACCCGCGAAACACCGTCCCCGACAAAATCATTGACCGCGACAGGCTGCTCACCAACGCATCGACCTACTGGTTCACCGGAACGGCCGGTTCGGCTGCGTATGTCGCCTACGCACAGGGAGGCAACTGGACGACGCGTTACACCAACTCCGGAGTGCCCACCGCTGCGCTCGTCTTCGCGCACGACGTCAGCATCCGTCGTTACGTCGAAGAACAGAACACCATCACCCGCTGGACCGACATCGATCACGGGGGCCATTTCGCCGCGATGGAGGAACCGGAAGTTCTCACTGCCGACATCCGTGAATTCTTCAGAGCGCACCGCTCGTGACAGTGTCATCGGCTTGGCCTCTCAGGGTATCCGCCGGATCGATGTGTAATTCCGGGCAACCGATCCCGTTGGGGAGGTGGTGAGTGGCGACCACAACCGTTCTGCCCCCGGACATCAGCCCGGCGTCGGCGGTCAACAGCTCCCGCAGCACCCGTTCGGCGTCGACCGCGTCGAGGTGCTCGGTGGGCTCGTCGAGCAGCACGATCCGGGCGGGGGAGAGCATAGCCCGCGCGAGCAGCAACCGCCTGCGCTGGCCCGCCGAGACCGCCTGTGCGCCACCGGTCAACACCGTCGACAGGCCGTTGGGCAGGCTGGCAAGCCAGCCGCCGAGCCCGACCGAGTCCAGCGCGGCCACCAGTTCGTCGTCATGGCAATCGCCACGGACCACCAGTAGGTTGTCGCGGACGGTGGTGGCGAAGATGTGCGCATCTTCGGCGAAAAACGTGACGGCGCGGTGCAATTCGCCTTCGTCGAAGTGGTCGAGATCCGTTCCGTCGAGCAGTACCCGCCCATCGAGTGGGGGAATCAGCCCGGCGAGTGTCATCAGCAGCGTCGTCTTGCCCGAACCGCTAGCGCCGGTGACCGCCAGCCGCATGCCCGGCGGCAGGGCTAGCCGCGCCCTGGTCGATCGCGCCGAATCCGCGTGACCGGCAAGGACATCGGCGCATAGGCGCCCAGCGCCAACGGGCGGTGGCTTCATGGGCTCGGCAGGGCGGTCTGCCGGGGCGAGGTCGAGCAAGCGACGCGCGGCGATCCGCGACCGCGTCAACTGGACCGCGGCGGCCGGTAGGGGAGTCATCGCCTCGAACGCGGACAGCGGCAGCAACATCAGCACGGCCAGCGTGGTGGGTGCGACCGCGTGTGCCATCCCGATCCCGGCCGCCACCGCGCCGAGGACACTGACCCCGATGGCGGCGGTGGGCACCGCCTCCGCGACAGCGGCTGGGCGGGCGGCCGCGTCAAGCGCGGCGCCCCAAGCGCGTTGGCGCCGTTGCGATTCGGCAATGACACCTGGTAGCACCCCGGCGACGCGCAGCTCGGGCGCGTGCTCGAGGGCGATCATCGCTGACGTGTCGCGCTCCGAATGATGGTGGCGGGCAAACTCTTCCTGCGTCGCCGCGGCCCTGCCGGCCAGCCACGGCGCCACGATGCCGGCGATCAGCAGACAGCCCGCCAACACCACGGCGGCCGGCAGCGACATGGCCGCGACGGCCGCGGTCGCCGCCAACGCCAGCACCGCAGCGACGCCGATCGGCACGAGGGCACGAACCAGGACATCGGCCAGTTCGTCGACGTCGGCGCCCACCCGTGCCACCAACTCGCCGCTGTGCAGCCGAACGGCGGCCGAAGCCGGTCCGTGGGCGAGCCGGTGATAGATCTGCGTCCGGGCGGTGCCGGCCGCGCGCAAGGCGGTGTCGTGGGTGGCCAGGCGCTCGCAGTAGTGCAGCACGCCCCGCGAAATCGCGAACGCGCGCACCAAGACGACCGCGACCGACAGGTCCAGCACGGGTGGCATCTGCCACGCGCGCGTGATCAGCCACGCCGAGATCCCGGCCAGCGCCAGCGCACTGCCCAGCGACAGCACGCCGAGCGCGATGGCGGCCAGGATGCGCGGCAGCCGTGGGCGCAGCAGACTCGAGGTCGCCAGGAGCGGATCAGACCGGCGCATAACGCACCCGATCGCCCGATATCACGTCGACCACGCGGTCACCGATAGCGACGACGCGCTCGCGGTGGCCGACGACCACGACGGTCGCTCCGGCGCGGGCGCGCTCGACGATGGCGCGCAGCACCCGGCCCTCGGTGTGGGCGTCCAGGTGCGCGGTGGGCTCATCGAGCAGCAACACGGCCGCGGATGATCCGAGCGCCCGCGCGAGGCCCAGACGTTGCCGCTGCCCCAGGGACAGCCCGACACCGCCGCGCCCGAGCACGGTGTCCATGCCGTCGGTCAGCTCAGCCAGGACCGCGTCGAATCCGGAAGCGGCGCAGGCCGTTTCAAGATCTTCCACGTCGCCCAGCAGCGTGAGGTTGTCGCGCACGGTGCCCGGGATCAGCACCGGGCGTTGCGGTAGCCAGGACAATTGCGGCCACCACGCGGCGGGATCCAGGTCGGCGACGTCCGCGTCGGCCACCGTGATCCGGCCCGATGACGGGATGGTGAGTCCGGCGATCGCCTGCAGGGTGGTGCTCTTGCCCGCGCCGTTTCGTCCGGTCAGCACGGTGACATGACCGGGTTCGATCGTCGCGGTGAGCCCGCACGGTGAGTACCCGTCCCGGCCGGCCACGCTGAGGTTTTCGAGCCGGATGTCGGCGCCCCGCGCGGCGACGGTCCGGTTTCGCACCACCGGGGGGATGGGCGCGCCGATCAGCGCGAACGCCTTGTCGGCCGCCGCCCTACCGTCTTGAGCGGCATGGAATTCCACCCCGATGCGGCGCAGCGGCCAGTAGACGTCGGGGGCCAGCAGCAGGACCGTCAGACCGGTGGCCAGGGTCATTTCACCGAACACCAGGCGAAGACCGATACCGACTGCGATCAGTGCCACGCCCAACGTGGCCAGCAATTCCAGCACCAGCGCCGACAGAAACGCGATCCGCAGCGTCGCCATCGCCGAGCGCCGATGCGCGGCAGCGAGTTCGGCGATCCGGTGCTCGGGTCCCGACGCGCGCCCCAACGCCCGCAGCGTGGGGATGCCGGCGATCAGATCCAGCAATCGCGCCTGCAGGGTCGTCATCGCTCCCAGCGCGGCCGCCGATCGATCGGCCGTCGCCAGCCCGATCAGCACCATGAAAACCGGGATCAGCGGCAGGGTGATCACCACGATCGCCGTCGACTTCAGGTCGTAGACCGCGATCACGGCCACCGTCGCCGGTGTCAGGATCGCCGCGAGCAGCAACGTCGGCAGATATCCCGCGAAGTAGGGGCGCAGGCCGTCGAGTCCCCGGGTGACCACCACCGCCGCGGCGTCGCGCTGAGCGGCGAGTTCGTTGGGCTGCCGGGCGGTCACCGCCGCCAGCACCTGCCCGTTGAGATCGGCGATCACCGCGCTCGCTCCCCGCTGGCCCAGGCGCGCCTGCAGCCAGTGCGCCGCAGTGCGGATCACCCACAGCGCCAACAGGATTGACAGCGGGCCGGCCCAGCCGCGCAGGCCCCGTGCCGTCGGATCGGTGACGACGCGCGCGACGATACCCGCCAGCACGATCGCCGAGCCGACCGCGCAGCCGGAGATCACCACCCCGCAGCCCACCGCGGCCGCCAGGAACCGGCGCAGCGCGCCCGATGCCCGCCACAGTCGCGGGTCCAGCGGCGCTCGGGAGTCCCTCGTGCTCAGGACGTGCGCCTCGCCAGACCGATGGGCGGCGGAATATGCTCGGCCGAGATCCGTTGCCGGAAAACCCAATACGTCCACGCCTGGTACACGATCGTCAGCGGAGCCATGAACGCCGTCACCCATGTCATGATCTTGAGCGTGTACGGCGTCGAGGACGCATTGTCGATCGTGACGCTCCATTGGCCGTTCAGCGTCGACGGGACCAGGTTGGGATACAGGACGCCGAACAGCAGCACCACCACCGCCGCGACGACAACGGCCGCGCAGAAAAACGCCAAGCCGTCGAGTCTGCCCAGCCACACCAACAGCACCGCCGCCAGCTGCGCGACCACCGCGACCCCGAGCACGGCCCACGTCCAGTGCTTGCCGTGCGCCAGCTGCGTCCAAACCCCAAAGCCCGCAACCAGTCCCGTCACGGGAAGCGACAGCCACTTGGCGGATCGGTACGCATCGTCACGCAGCGGGCCCGACGTCTTCAGGGCGATGAACACCGCGCCGTAGAGCAGGAAGAGGCCGCCGGTGGCCAGACCACCCAGCAGGGTATAGGTGTTGAGCACGTCGGTGACTGATGGGTGAGCATGGCCGGCGGCGTCGACCGGGAGCCCGCGGACCAGGACGGCGAAGGCCACCCCCCACAGCACGGCGGGCAGCCACGACCCCGCCGCGATACCGAAATCGGCCAGGGCGCGCCACTTCGTGTCGTCGATCTTGCCGCGCCACTCGATGGCCACGGCGCGCACGATCATGCCGAACAGGATCGCCAGCAGTGGCAGGTAGAGCGTGGAGAACACCGTCGCGTACCAGCCGGGAAACGCGGCGAACATCCCTGCCCCGGCGACGATCAGCCACACTTCGTTGCCGTCCCAGACCGGCCCGATGGTGTTGAGCGTCGCGCGGCGGTTCAGCTCCGGGTCGCCGGAGCCGAGCCGGGCGAGCGGCTCCATCAACATGCCCACGCCGAAGTCGAAGCCCTCCAGGATGAAGAAACCAAGGAACAGCGCCGCGATGACACCGAACCACAACTGTTGGAGTCCCACCGGCGTTCCTTTCTTTCCGTAGCGGCCCAGTAAGCCCTAGTAGGCGAAGGACAGCGGCGCCACCTCGTGCTCGGCGGGTGCCGGTGGCGCCGCCGGTTCGGCGTCGTGCTCCTGTGGCCCTTCGACGACGTAGCGCCGGAGTAGGTAAAACCAGATGACCGCGAGCACGGCGTACACCAGGGTGAAGGTCGCCAGCGAGGTGACGACCATGGCGGGGACGTGATCCGAGACGCCCTGGGCGACCGTGAGCCGAACCCGTTGGTCGCCGGTCGGATTGGGCACGACGATCCAGGGCTGGCGACCCATCTCGGTGAACACCCACCCGGCGCTGTTGGCCAGGAACGGCGTGGGAAGGGTCAGCAGCGCCAGCCGAGAGAACCACCGCTGATTGGGAATTCGGCCGCCGCGCGTCAGCCACAGCGCGGCCAGCGCGAACAGCAGAGGTATCGCAAGGAATCCGATCATCGCGCGAAACGACCAGTAGGTGACGAACAGGTTGGGCCGGTAGTCATTTGGCCCGAATCGCTGTTGGTAGTCCTGCTGGATGTCGCGCACACCCTGCAACGTCACACCGCTGAGCCGGCTGTCGGCGAGGAACGGCAGCACGTAGGGCACCTCGATCACTCGGGTGATGCTTTCGCAGTTGTTGTGCGTGCCGACGGTCAGGATCGAGAAATCCGGGTCGGTTCGCGTGTCGCACAACGATTCCGCCGACGCCATCTTCATCGGCTGCTGCACGAACATCAATTTGCCTTGGGCGTCACCGGTGAAGAGCAAGCCGACGGTCGCGACCAGCGCGACCCAACACCCGAGGATGGTTGCCGGGCGGAACATGGTTCGCGCATCGGACTCGGCGGCGGGCGTGCCGGTTTCGGGTTGGCGGGAACGGACCAGCCACCACGCGCTGACGGCGGCTACGAAAGTTCCCGCCGTCAGCAAGGAACCGGCGACCGCGTGCGAAAAGGCTGCTTTCGCAGTGTTATTGGTCAGCAGTGCCGCAATGCTGGTCAGCTCGGCGCGCCGGGTCGCGGGGTTGTAGTGGGCGCCGACCGGGTGCTGCATGAAGGAGTTCGCCGCGATGATGAAGAACGCGGACACATTCACCGAGATCGCGACAATCCAGATGCACGCCAGGTGCACCAGCTTGGGAAGCCTGCTCCAGCCGAAGATCCACAACCCGAGGAAGGTGGATTCGAAGAAGAAGGCGGCCAGGCCTTCCATCGCGAGCGGGGCTCCGAAGATGTCGCCGACGAACCGCGAGTACTCGCTCCAATTCATGCCGAACTGGAATTCCTGCACGATCCCGGTGGCCACGCCGATGGCGAAGTTGATCAGGAACAGCTTGCCGAAGAACTTCGTCAGGCGATACCACGCGGTGTTACCGGTGGCCACCCACATCGTCTGCATGACCGCGATCAGGGGAGCCAGGCCGATGGTGAGCGGCACAAAGATGAAGTGGTAGACGGTGGTGATACCGAACTGCCACCGTGAAATGTCGACGACATTCATCTGCCATCTCCCGAAACTACGGAGGCGCCTGCCTTTCTACGACGCAGTGTAGTAGATAGGTTTGGCCGACGCCACTGGGGTGATCCGCCGGCGGTTTAGCTGGCGAGCGTTTTCGACGCCTTGCGAATCCCGAACGACGACACGATCTCGAAAACGCCGATGACCACGAACCAGACGCCGACGACGAGCGCCAGCGTGACGAGTGAATTGAGCGGGGACGCCAGGACAACGATGCCCGCCAGCAGGCTGATCACGCCGACGAAAATCGACCAGCCGCGGCCCGGCAGTGTCGGATCGCTGATCGCGGAAACCGTTGTGGCGACACCGCGGAAGATAAACCCGACGCCGATCCAGATGGCCAGCAACAGGACCGCGTTACCGAAATGGCGAAACGCCAAGACGGCCAGGATGAGTGACGCCGCGCCACTGATGAACAACAGGATCCGGCTGCCGGCCGAGACGTGCAGGCTGAACGCGAAGAAGACCTGCGCGGCACCGGTGATCAGCAGATAGACGCCGAACCAGATCGCCGCGGCCAGGATGGATATTTGGGGCCAGGCCAGCACCAAGACGCCGACAACCAGCGACAGAATTCCCGATAGCAGCGAGGACTTCCACAGATGCGGTAACAAGCTTGGAATGGGCGGTTTTCCAGGAGTTGTTTCGGGGGAAGTAGTCATGGCCGCAGTCTGGCACAAACGCCGGTTCGGGTATAGGGATTGAAGGCCCTGCGAATCAGACGCGGGCGGTGTGCGATTCGTCGGCAACTCGCTCGGGCGTCTCGGCGGTTACGGCCTTGCGGCCGACCAGATACCAGGTGCGCATGGTGCCCTTGCCCTTGACCTCGATGGGGCCGCGCTCCTGCAGCACGAAGCCGTCCCTGAGGCGCTCGTAGATGTCCTCGGGCACCTGAATCCGCCCGACCGAGTCGGTGGATTCCATCCGGGAGGCGACGTTGACCGCGTCGCCCCACACGTCGTAGAAGAATCGCCGGGACCCGACGACCCCTGCCACCACCGGGCCGCAGGCCATGCCGACTCGCAGTGGCAGCGGGAGGCCGTGCGGATCCTTCAGTCGGGCAGCGACATCGACCATGTCGAGCGCGAAGTCCGCCAGCGCCTGGACGTGGTCGGGCCGCGGCCGCGGTACCCCGCTGACCACCATGTAGGAGTCGCCACTGACCTTGATTTTCTCCAGCCCATGCTTGTCGACCAGCGCGTCGAAATCGCTGTAGAGACGGTCCAGGAAGCGCACCAGGTCGGCCGGGGCGGTGCCGCTGGCTCGCTCGGTGAAGCCGACGATGTCGGCGAACAGGACCGAGGCCTCGTCGTACTTGTCGGCGATGATGCCTCGCCCCGATTCTTTGAGCCGGTCGGCGATGCTGGCCGGCAACATGTTGGCCAACAGCGCCTCGGAGCGTTCGTACTGGGCTTCCATTACTGCCTCGGCGCGCGCGGTGTCACGCAGCGCGAACCACACCGTCACAAACACCATCACGACGCTGGAGATGGCGGTGATGACGAAACCCGCCGACTGGACCCACGCCGCCTGTAGCCCTGTGGCGCGCGGGACCAGGAATTCCACCGCGATAATCAGGCCAGCGGCGACGACCGCAAGCGCGGACGCCAGCACGATGTGTTCGATCCCGAGTAGCAGTACCACGATGCAGGCCCCGACGAGAAAGAAGAACTGGGCGCCCGACCCGGTGCCGACGTCCAGGCACGTGGCGATGATCGAGACGTACGCCGCGACCATAAACGTAAGCGGCGCAAGCAATTCCCCGAACCGCTGCAGCCACGGGACAAACGCGAAGACGGTAGCGCCGACGACGTTGACCGAGCTGACTTGCCACAACCACGATCCGCTGACGATCTGCACGAGCAGGAAGGTGGCGCTCACCATCACCGCGAGCCACGCGGTGACGGTGAGGATCCGGGCCCGGCGTGCGGCGCTGTCGGCGTAGTGCTGATTGCGGTCGCGGGTTTGCGCCCGCACCGCCGCTACGCAGTCCGGGTGTTTCGCCGAGCCGTCTGAACTGGGTGGGGCTCCGCACTTCTTCGCCGCCACGTTCAAAGCGTAACCGCTGAGCCGAGCAATTGTCGGCCGCCGGCAGCTGACCGCTGGATTTGTGCGTGCCGCGCTTGCGGGCTGCAGGCCGCGCTAGGGGGCGGAAAAAAACCTTTTAAAAAAACAAGTTTAAAAGGTATTGACCCGGGTTATTCCGCACGCGTTTGATTGAGCTATTGCACACGTGTTCGGCAGGGCAAAGGGGTGCGGTATGGCTGGCTTCAAGAGAATCTTCGTCGTGTTGATCCTTACCCTCACCGCCCTGCTGGCGAGCAGCTGCGCCGGGTGCAATGGGGCCACGTCGTTCCTGCGCGTAGCTACCGATTCCATCCAGAATGATCCGATGGCGGTAAATGTCGTGCACGCAGAAGAACAGGTGTGCGTCGCCCATTCGGGCTAGTCATTCCGCCTGGTCCTGATCGCGAGGAGCTGGATCCGGTGCCGGACATTTCTGCTTCCGCTTAGGGGCAACTTTGGGGGCAACAGCCTGCGTTACGACAACGAAAATAGTATGGAGTAACTATATATTTTCCCGGAACGCGGAAACAGCGCGAATGTGGGCGACTGGTAATTGCGCCGAATTCATACTGCTGGGCGCATTCAACGGTCTTAACATACCTTCGGCTTAGTTGAGTCTCGGAAAAGGGGAACCGAGTATTGGAAAGGTCATATTTAACGATGCCACGCCGGTTTACGGTGTGGACGCTATCGATTTGAGAGCCGGCGAAGCGACGCGCCAGGGCTCATGAAACCTGCGGCAGAAGTCGACTGGGCGGTTATCGAGTCAGAGACGCTGCCGCAGAATGGTGACCGGCTTGGCGTCCTCGGCGGGGCGGGACGTCCCGACACATCATGTTGCGCCGCTGACGAGTGCCCTCGGTGGGATTCGAACCCACACTGGACGGGTTTTGAGTCCGTTTCCTCTGCCAGTTGGGATACGAGGGCTTGATCCTGCTCGAGTCCGGCCTCCTACCTTAGAGGCAGCCTCCCACCATAGAGGATTTGGCGTGGATGCCTGTCTGACCCGCCCCGAGGTCGTCGGCCCCGCGCGTTCACGACACAATGTGCGTCATGACAGGCCCCACGACCGACACCGACGCCGCCGTGCCGCGCCGGGTCCTGATCGCGGAAGACGAAGCGCTCATCCGACTGGACTTGGCCGAGATGCTGCGAGAGGAGGGTTACGAAATCGTCGGCGAGGCCGGCGACGGCCAGGAGGCCGTAGAACTGGCCGAGCAGCATAAGCCCGACCTGGTGATCATGGACGTCAAGATGCCGCGCCGCGACGGGATCGACGCGGCGTCGGAAATCGCCAGCAAGCGCATCGCGCCGATCGTGGTGCTGACCGCCTTCAGCCAGCGCGATCTGGTCGAGCGGGCCCGCGACGCCGGGGCGATGGCGTATCTGGTGAAGCCCTTCACCATCAGCGACCTGATCCCGGCGATCGAATTGGCGGTGAGCCGGTTCAGCGAGATCAGCGCGCTGGAACATGAGGTGGCGACGCTGTCGGACCGGCTGGAGACCCGCAAGCTCGTCGAACGCGCCAAGGGGCTGCTGCAGACCAAGCAAGGCATGTCAGAGCCCGAGGCCTTCAAGTGGATTCAGCGCGCCGCCATGGACCGGCGCACCACCATGAAACGGGTCGCCGAAGTCGTCCTGGAAACCCTCGGGGACGCCCCCGCCGAAGAGTCCAAGTAGCCGTTTCGCATCGAGTGTGCGCCGACGGCGTCGAGTGTGCGCCCTGGTCGCCCAGCTTGCACACTCGGCGGGCAGACGGGCAGGGGCCGCTAGCGCGCGACGATCACCGACGAACCGTGTCCGAAGAGTCCCTGATTGGCGGTGACGCCCACCGTCGCGTTCTCCACCTGTCGGCCGGTGGCCTGGCCGCGCAGCTGCCATGTCAGCTCGCAGACCTGAGCGATCGCCTGGGCGGGGATGGCCTCGCCGAAGCAGGCCAGTCCGCCCGACGGATTGACCGGGATCTTGCCGCCGATCTTGGTCGCACCGCTGCGCAGCAGCGCCTCGGCCTCGCCCTTGGCGCACAGCCCGAGGTGCTCGTACCAGTCGAGTTCCAGCGCGGTGGATAGGTCATAGACCTCGGCCAGGCTCAGGTCCTCGGGCCCGATGCCCGCCTCGGCGTAGGCGGCGTCCAGGATCTGGTCCTTGAACACCCGCTCCGGTGCGGCCACAACAGCGGTGGAATCCGTTGCGATATCCGGCAATTCGGGCAGGTGCTGCGGATAGCGCGGAGTGACGGTGCTGACCGCACGCACGGACGGAACGCCGTCGAGTGAGCCGAGGTGCTTACGCGTGAACTCCGCGCTGGCCACGATCAGCGCCGCGGCACCGTCGGAGGTGGCGCAGATGTCGAGTTGCCGAAGCGGGTCGGAGACCACCGGGCTGGCCAGCACGTCCTCGACCGAGGATTCCTTGCGGTAGCGGGCATTCGGGTTCTGCAGGCCGTGCTGAGAGTTCTTGACCTTCACTTGAGCGAAGTCCTCCGACGTCGCCCCGTACAGGTCCATCCGCCGGCGCGCCAGCAGCGCGAAGTACACCGGGTTCATCGCGCCGATCAGGTGGAACCGCTGCCAGTCGGGGTCGTTCTTGCGTTCGCCGCCGACTGGAGCGAACGCGCCTTTGGGAGTGGTGTCGGCGCCGATGACCAGCGCGACGTCGCAGAATCCGGCCAGGATGTGGGCGCGGGCGCTCTGCAGCGCCTGCGAACCGCTGGCGCAGGCGGCGTAGCTCGAGCTGACCGGCACGCCGTTCCAGCCGAGCTTCTGTGCGAACGTCGACCCCGCGATGAAGCCCGGGTAGCCGTTGCGGATGGTGTCGGCGCCGGCGACCAGCTGGATCTGTTGCCAATCCAGCCCGGCCTCCGCCAGCGCGGCCCGCGCTGCGACCACACCGTATTCGGTGAAATCGCGGCCCCATTTGCCCCAGGGGTGCATCCCGGCGCCGAGAATGTACAGCGGTTCGGGAGTACTCATGAGGCCACCTTCCAGGCGTGCACGAGGCGCTCGACGCCGTCGTCATCGGTGAACAGCGGCATGGTGGTCAGTTCCATCTGCATGCCGACCTTCAGGTCCGCCGCCAGCGTGCCCTCGACGACCTTGCCGAGCACGATGATTCCCTCGTTGGCCAGCTCGACCGCGGCGATGGCGAACGGCTCGAACGGGTCCGCCGCGGGGTAGGGCGCGGGCGGGGGATACCGGTTTTCGGTGTAGCTCCACAGCGTCCCGCGGGTCGACAACGCGACGGACTCCAGGGTGTCGCTGGCGCACCCCGGGTTCGGGCAGTTGTTCTCCCGGGGCGGGAAAACATAGGTTCCGCACGCGGGGCACTTGCTGCCGATCAGATGGGGATTTCCGGCGTCGTCGGCGGCGAACCAGCCGTCGATCGCGGCTTGTGTACTGGTGACCTCTGGCACTCGGTCAGACTACCCAGCCCAAACGCAAAACTGAAACGTGTTGCAGTTCTGCCGCGGGGCTGCGCCGATGACTTCGGCGGGCGTCGGAGGTCATAGGAGGTGTGAGGCAAGCGAAGGAGCATCCGATGGTGATCGTCGCGGGATACCTTGTCGTCGAGCCGCAGCGGCGAGACGACTATCTGGCCGGATGTGAGGCCGTCGTGCGGCAAGCCCGCCGGACGCCCGGCTGCCTCGACTTCTCGATCGCCGCCGACCTACTCGATCCGAGTCGCATCGGCATCTTCGAACGCTGGGAGTCGCGGGCCGCCGTCGATGCATTCCGCGGCAGCGGACCCAGTGACGAACAGCAAGGCTTGATCGTGCGCGCGTCGGTTTCCGAGTACGACGTGACCGCCGAGCGGCGGCTCACTTGATGTCACGAGGGGTGCCTAGAGTGTGAGCCGTGAGCACCGCCAGCGAGGAACAGACCAAGCCGACGCTGATGCTGCTGGACGGCAATTCGCTGGCTTTCCGCGCGTTCTACGCGCTGCCCGCCGAGAACTTCAAGACCCGCGGCGGGCTGACCACCAACGCGGTATACGGATTCACCGCGATGCTGATCAACCTGCTGCGCGACGAGGCCCCGACACACATCGCCGCCGCGTTCGACGTGTCGCGGCAGACCTTCCGTTCCGAGCGCTACCCCGAATACAAGGCCAACCGATCGTCGACGCCCGATGAGTTTCACGGACAGATCGACATCACCAAGGAAGTGCTGGGCGCACTTGGCATCACGGTCCTCGCGGAACCGGGATTCGAGGCCGACGACCTGATCGCGACGCTGGCCACACAGGCGGAAAACGAGGGTTACCGCGTGCTGGTGGTCACCGGTGACCGTGACTCCCTGCAGTTGGTCAGCGACGACGTGACGGTGCTGTATCCGCGCAAGGGCGTCAGCGAGCTCACCCGCTTTACCCCCGATGCCGTCGTCGAGAAGTACGGGCTGACCCCCGCGCAGTATCCCGACTTCGCCGCCCTGCGCGGCGACCCCAGCGACAACCTGCCCGGCATCCCCGGCGTGGGGGAGAAGACCGCCTCGAAATGGATCGTCGAATACGGCTCGCTGCAGGGGTTGGTCGACAACGTCGAGTCGGTGCGCGGCAAGGTGGGCGACGCGTTGCGCGCGCATCTGGCCAGCGTGGTGCGCAACCGGGAACTCACCGACCTGGTGAAAGACGTGCCGCTCGCGCAGACGCCGGACACGCTGCGGCTGCAGCCGTGGGATCGCGACCAGATCCACCGGCTCTTCGACGACCTGGAATTCCGGGTGTTGCGTGACCGGCTGTTCGACACGCTGGCCGCCGTCGAGCCCGAGGTCGACGAGGGTTTCGACGTGCGCGGCGGCGCGCTGGACGCCAGCGCCGTAGGCCAATGGCTGGCCGAGCACGCCAGCGACGGGCGCCGCTGCGGGCTGGCGGTGGTCGGTACGCACCTGCCCTACGAAGGGGACGCGACCGCGCTGGCCATCGCCGCCGCCGACGGGGAAGGCGCGTACGTCGACACCGCGAAATTGACCCCCGACGACGACGCCGCGCTGGGGGCGTGGCTGGGCGATCCCGCGAAACCCAAAGCGCTGCATGAGGCGAAGCTGGCCATGCACGACCTCTGGGGCCGCGGCTGGACGCTTCGCGGGGTCACGTCCGACACCGCGCTGGCGGCCTATCTGGTGCGGCCAGGGCAACGCAGCTTCACCCTGGACGACCTGTCGCTGCGCTACCTGCGTCGCGAACTGCGCGCGGAAACACCTGAGCAACAACAACTTTCGCTGCTCGACGACATGGACGAGGCGGGCGGCGTCGACGAGCAAGCGGTCCAGACGGTGATCCTGCGGGCCCGCGCGGTGGTGGATCTGGCCGATGCGCTGGATGCCGAGCTGGAGCGCATCGACTCGACGGCACTGCTGGCCGAGATGGAGCTGCCCGTTCAGCAGGTGCTGGCGCACATGGAAAACGCCGGTATCGCAGTGGATTTGCGGCTGCTGACCGAACTGCAGAGTCAATTCGGCGACCAGATTCGTGATGCCGCCGAGGCCGCGTACGCCGTGATCGGCAAGCAGATCAATTTGGGCTCGCCGAAGCAGTTGCAGGTGGTGCTGTTTGACGAGCTGGGAATGCCGAAGACCAAGCGAACGAAGACCGGCTACACCACCGATGCCGATGCCCTGCAATCGCTGTTCGACAAGACGGAACATCCGTTTTTGCAACATCTGCTCGCCCACCGCGACGTCACCCGGCTGAAAGTCACCGTCGACGGATTGCTCAACTCGGTGGCCGGGGACGGCCGCATCCACACCACGTTCAACCAGACGATCGCGGCGACGGGCAGGTTGTCGTCGACGGAACCCAACCTGCAGAACATCCCAATCCGCACCGACGCCGGCCGCCAGATCCGCGACGCGTTCGTGGTCGGGAAGGGACCCAATGGCCCGATGGCCGAGCTGATGACGGCCGACTACAGCCAGATCGAGATGCGAATCATGGCACACCTGTCACGCGACGAAGGCCTCATCGAGGCGTTCAACACCGGCGAGGACCTGCACTCGTTCGTCGCTTCGCGCGCTTTTGGCGTGCCGATCGAGGAAGTCACCGCCGAATTGCGCCGCCGGGTGAAGGCGATGTCGTACGGATTGGCCTACGGGCTCAGCGCATATGGCTTGGCCGCCCAACTGAAGATCTCCACCGAGGAGGCGAAAGTCCAGATGGACCAATACTTCGCCCGATTCGGCGGAGTGCGCGACTACCTGATGGACGTCGTCGAGCAGGCCCGCAAGGACGGCTACACCTCAACGGTATTGGGCCGTCGGCGCTATCTTCCCGAGCTGGACAGCAGCAATCGCCAGGTGCGCGAGGCCGCCGAGCGGGCGGCGCTCAACGCGCCGATCCAGGGCAGCGCGGCCGACATCATCAAGGTGGCGATGATCGAGGTCGACAAGGCGATCAAGGACGCCGGGCTCTCGTCGCGCATGCTTTTGCAGGTCCACGACGAATTGCTGTTCGAAATCGCCCCTGGCGAGCACGAACAGGTCGAAGCGCTGGCACGCGAAAAGATGGGCGGCGCCTACCCGCTGGACGTCCCGCTGGAGGTTTCGGTGGGCTACGGCCGCAGCTGGGACTCAGCGGCGCACTGAAGCCGGATTAGCGCCGCATTACAGCCCGAGTTTGTCCAGCTTGTGCCCTGTCGAGTAGCCTCAACAGGTAAATCCCGAATTGTCCCTACGACCCCACCTGTCCGGAGCAACCCAACAACATGCCGAGTCCCGCCGTCACCTCGCCCCAAGTAGCCGTCAACGACATCGGTTCCAGCGAGGACTTTCTTGCCGCAATAGACAAAACGATCAAGTACTTCAACGATGGCGACATCGTCGAAGGCACCATCGTCAAAGTTGACCGGGACGAGGTGCTCCTCGACATCGGCTACAAGACCGAAGGGGTCATCCCCGCCCGCGAGCTCTCCATCAAGCACGATGTCGACCCCAACGAGGTCGTTTCCGTGGGAGACGAAGTCGAGGCCCTCGTTCTCACCAAGGAGGACAAAGAGGGCCGGCTGATCCTGTCCAAGAAGCGCGCCCAGTACGAGCGCGCCTGGGGCACCATCGAGGCGCTCAAGGAGAAGGACGAGGCCGTCAAGGGCACCGTCATCGAGGTCGTCAAGGGCGGCCTGATCCTCGACATCGGGTTGCGTGGCTTCCTGCCCGCCTCGCTGGTCGAGATGCGCCGGGTCCGCGACCTGCAGCCGTACATCGGCAAGGAGATCGAGGCCAAGATCATCGAGCTGGACAAGAACCGCAACAACGTGGTGCTGTCGCGGCGGGCTTGGCTCGAGCAGACCCAATCCGAGGTGCGCAGCGAGTTCCTCAACCAGCTGCAAAAGGGCGCCATCCGCAAGGGCGTGGTCTCCTCCATCGTCAACTTCGGCGCGTTCGTCGATCTGGGCGGTGTGGACGGCCTGGTGCACGTCTCCGAGTTGTCCTGGAAGCACATCGATCACCCGTCCGAGGTGGTCCAGGTCGGCGACGAAGTCACCGTCGAGGTGCTCGACGTCGACATGGATCGCGAGCGGGTTTCTTTGTCGCTCAAGGCGACTCAGGAAGACCCGTGGCGGCACTTCGCCCGCACCCACGCCATCGGCCAGATCGTGCCGGGCAAGGTCACCAAGCTCGTTCCGTTCGGCGCGTTCGTCCGCGTGGAGGAGGGCATCGAGGGCCTGGTGCACATCTCCGAGCTGGCCGAGCGGCATGTCGAGGTGCCGGACCAGGTGGTCGCGGTCGGCGACGACGCGATGGTCAAGGTCATCGACATAGACCTGGAGCGTCGCCGAATCTCGTTGTCGCTCAAGCAGGCCAACGAGGACTACACCGAGGAGTTTGACCCCGCGAAGTACGGCATGGCCGACAGCTACGACGAGCAGGGCAACTACATCTTCCCCGAGGGCTTCGATCCGGACACCAACGAGTGGCTGGAAGGATTCGACGCCCAGCGCACCGAGTGGGAGGCGCGCTACGCCGAGGCGGAGCGCCGGCACAAGATGCACACCACGCAGATGGAGAAGTTCGCCGCAGCCGAGGCCGCCGCGCCCAGCGGTGGCGACCAGTCGCCCGGCAACGGCGCTCCCCCCGAGAAGGCCGCCGGAGGGTCGCTGGCCAGCGACGCCCAGCTGGCCGCGCTGCGGGAAAAGCTCGCCGGCAACGCATAATCGCGTTCACGGATGCTGCGCATCGGGTTGACCGGCGGCATCGGCGCCGGAAAATCCGCGCTGTCCGCCACCTTCGCGGAGTGCGGCGGGATCATCGTCGACGGCGACGTCATTGCGCGTGAGGTGGTCCAGCCCGGAACCGAGGGGCTTGCGTCACTTGTAGACGCGTTCGGCGATGACATCCTGCTGGCCGACGGATCGTTGGATCGGCCGGCGTTGGCCGCCAAGGCTTTCGCCGACGACGAGGCCCGCAAGAAGCTCAACGGGATCGTCCACCCACTAGTGGCGAAGCGGCGCTCGGAAATCATCGCGGCCGTCTCGGACGATGCCGTTGTCGTCGAAGACATTCCGCTGCTGGTCGAATCGGGAATGGCGCCGCTGTTCCCGCTGGTGGTCATCGTGCACGCCGACGTCGACGTGCGGCTGCGACGGCTGGTTGAGCAGCGCGGCATGTCCGAAGAGGACGCCCGTGCCCGGATCGCCGCGCAAGCCGACGACGAGCAACGCCGCGAAGTCGCCGATGTGTGGCTGGACAATTCGGGCAGCCAGGCGGATTTGGAGCAGCGGGCGCGCGACGTATGGCACAACCGGATACTGCCGTTCGCCCATAACGTGGCGGAGCGCCAGATCGCCAGGGCGCCGGCCCGGTTGGTGCCGGCCGACCCGGCCTGGCCCGACCAGGCGCGGCGCATCGTCGCCCGGCTGCAGACCGCCTGCGGCCACAAGGCGTTGCGGGTCGACCACATCGGATCGACCGCCGTGCCCGGCCTCGACGCGAAGGACGTCATCGACATCCAGATCACCGTCCAATCATTGGCGGTGGCGGACGAACTCGCCGAGCCGCTGCTGTCCGTCGGATATCCGCGCATCGACGCGATCACGCAAGACGTGGCCCACAGCGACGATCCCGCGTTGTGGCGTAAGCGGATTCACGCGTCGGCCGATCCCGGCCGGCCGACGAATGTGCATCTCCGGGTGGATGGCTGGCCCAATCAGCAGTTCGCGCTGCTGTTCGTGGATTGGCTGACGGCCAACCCCGACGCCCGCGCCGACTATCTGGCCGCCAAGCGCAACGCCGAAAAGCGGGCGAACGGCGACACTGACGCTTACGTTGCGGCCAAGGAGCCGTGGTTTCTCGACGCCTACCGGCGTGCATCGGAGTGGGCCGACTCGACCGGATGGCGGCCCCGCCCGGTCACCTAACCTGGCAGGGGTGCGCCGCACTGCAGCGCACCGCTATTGGGATCGGCATTGCCGAGCGCGGGCCTGACCATTTGGTCGGCCTGCGTGAAAACGTTGTCATCGACGTCGATCTCGCAATGCACGTTCGCGGCGTACGGGAAACGAAGGACGATCCGGAGCCCGGCTTGCGCGGGGTCGGGTAATACGGTGTTGGCTTCGAACACGTTGCCCGGCATCGAAGGAAGGCTGGTGGTGTTGGTCTGGCCGCCGTTGATCACGAAGGTGGCCTGGCTGCCCGTCGTCAGCGCGTCGATCCTGGCTCGGTAGGTGATGTTGTGCAGATCCGCCCGCGCGGTCGCCGGGCTTAGCTGCGCGCCGGCCGCAACCAGTGTCAGGGCGGCGATCGTCATCCCCCTGCGCTTGCTAAGGCTCATAACTGCCGAGATTACCCGGGCTGGCAGCGGGGACACCACACCGATGCCCGGCCCCCCACGCGACGGCGGGTGAGCCGCGTGCCGCAGCGCGGGCAACTCGGGTCCGGCTCGTCGCGCACCCGGGTGAGCCACCGCGGTAGGCCGGGCACCCGGCCGTGTCGCACCGAGGTGCGCAGCACCTGCGTCATCGCGGCGTGCAGGCGCTTGACGTCGTCGGCGTCCAGGTCGGCAACGGGGAGGGTCGGTCGCAGCCGGGCCCGCCAGCAGATTTCGTCGGCGAGCAGGTTGCCGAGGCCCGCAATCACCGACTGGTCCATCAGGGTCGGCTTCAGCCGACCGTGCCGCCCGGACAGCACGTCGCGAAACGCCCTCAGGTCCATGCCCAACGCATCGGGGCCCTGCGGACCCGTCACGTGCGCGATGTCGTCGTCGGAATCGGCCAGCCACACCCCACGCAGCTTGCGCAGATCGGCGTAGCGCAGTTCGCCCTTGTCCAGGGACATCACCAGTCGCTCATAGCCCTTCGGCTCGGCGTCGTCGGCGGCGTAGTACGGGTGGCCGGTCATCCCGCTGTGCACCAGCAGCGTCGGGCCGTCGGTGGGCAGGATCAGCCACTTGCCGTGCCGCCGTGGCGTGCGGAAGCGGTGCCCGGCGCAGCGGCGTCCGAGCGCCGCGGCGGTGGTGTTGCGCAGAATGCCGGGATCGCGAACCTCTACGTGCCGAATGCGGCGGCCGGGCAGCGCGCCGGCAAGCTCGCGCCGAAACCCTTCCACGTCAGGCAGTTCAGGCACGACGTTTCGCCAGCCGCTTCGCCGGGCCGCCCAGCGCGCGCGCATGACGGGACATGTCGGCCCACGGATCACGTTGCCCGGCCAGCCGTTTGGGAACATCGCGGATGGTGAATCGGTCGGCCCTTAGGCCTCGGGCGTCCAATTCATCCCACTCCAGTGGGGTGGCCACCGGTGCACCGGGGCGGGCCCGGACCGAATACGGTGCAACCGCGGTCTGCGCGTACGCGTTTCGCATCACGTCGATATACACCCGGCCGCCGCGCTTGTCCTTGCGCACCTCCACGGTGCGGTGCTTGGGATCGTCGGCCGCGACCACCTCGGCGACGTCGCGGGTGAACTGCCGGGCGGTGTCGAAGTCGGTGTCGGGACGCACCGGGACCACCACGTGTAGCCCGCGGGAGCCGGTGGTCTGCACGTAGCACGCCAGTCCGAGGTCATCGAGCACGCCGGCGGTCGCGCGGGCCGTCGCGCGCACCACCGCGAAGTCGGCGTCGGAGGGGTCGAGGTCGAACACCAGCCGGTCGGGGTTGTGCAGCCGATCCCGCCGCGACTGCCACACGTGCAACGTGATGCAGTTCTGGTTTGCCAGCCAGCGCAACGCCTCTCGGCGGTCGGCCACCGGATGCACAAGGGTGCCGCCCTCCTTGGCGACCTCGGCGCCGCTCATCCAGTCCGGCAGCGAATCGGCGAAATCCTGCTGCACGAACCCTTGTTCGCCGATGCCGCGCGGAAACCGCTGTACGGTCAGCGGCCGGTCGCGCAGATGCGGCAGCATCGTGTCGGCCACCTCGCCGTAGTAGTCGACCAGATCTGCCTTGGTGATCCCTTTTCGCGACGACGGATCCGGGAACAACACCCGATCCGGATGGGTGACTTCGACTTCGACTGGCATCAGTGTGTCTCCCGTACGACGTCTCGGGGGTCCTTGTCGATGCGCAGACCCTGATAGCGCGGGTGGCGCAGCTTGCCGTCACGCGTCCACTCGGTGAACCCGATCTGCGCCACCAGTTCCGGGCGGACCCAGTGCGCGCTCTTCTCGCGCACCAGACCCCGGGTGAACGGCGGCGTGTCCTGCTCGATGGGCGACAGGCGCTCGTGCAGGCTGTGCAGCGTCGCCTCGTCGAAGCCGGTGCCGACCTTGCCGGCGTAGACGAGGTCGCGCCCTTCGTGGTAGCCGAGCAACAGCGCGCCCAACTCGATGCGGCTGCCTTTGGGGCTGGTGTAGCCGCCGACCACGAACTCTTGGTCGCGAACGCATTTGAACTTCAGCCAATTCGGTGAGCGGCGGCCTTCATACGCCGCGTCAGCCCGCTTGGCGATCACTCCTTCGTCGCCGCGGGCGCAGGCGGCCCGGTAGGCGGCGATGCCGTCCCCGACGCGATGCGGCGCATACCGCAGCGGGTCGGTGAAGTCGATCGCATTGCGCAGCAGTCGTTTACGCCAGAGCAGCGGCACCTCGGTGGTGGACATGCCGTCGAGGTGCAGCAGGTCGAACAGGTAGTAGTAGATCCGGATGCGCGACGCCCGGGCCACTTCGGGGTCGGTGATGCCCAGCCGCCCCTGCAGCCGGGCGAAGCTGGTGCGGCGTCCCTCGAACGCCACCACCTCGCCGTCGACGACGAATCGGGTGGTGTGCTGGGCCGCGAGCGCGTCGACCAGTTCCGGGTAGGTTCCGTTGAGCCGCTGGCGATTTCGTGACAGCAGCCGCACCCGATCGCCGTCGCGAAACGCCAGGCAGCGCATCCCGTCGAATTTTCGCTCGAAGATCCAGTGGGGGTCGGAGAAGCGCTTCTCGGTCAGGGTGGCCAGCGTGGGATCTCGCCAGTCCGGCACGGGCTCGTCGTGCAGGGCCGCGCGTACCGGGCCGGGCAACCCGGCGAGCGGGGTCACGACTCGTCCAGGTCGTCGAGCGTGCGGCCGGACAGCACCGATTCCGGCTGACTCTTGACCGGCTTTCGCCGCGCGTCGGCGTCCTCGTCCCTGCGTTTGATCAGCAGCCAGGTCTCGTCCTTGCCCTCCCGGATCCGCGTGAGCGCAAAGCCGCCCTGCAGCTTTTCGCCGTGCAGGCGGAACGAAAGATGGCCGCGGTCAAGGCCTTCCGTCATTTCGTAGTTGGTGGCGTTGGCATAGGTGCCGCGGTCCCAGACGATGACCTCGCCGGCGCCGTATTCGCCGCGCGGGATGACTCCCTCGAACGTCGCATAGTCGAGCGGATGATCCTCGGTGCGGCGCGCCATCCGCCTGTCCTTCGGATTCGTCGACGGCCCCTTGGGGATCGCCCACGAAACGAGCACGCCGCCTATCTCGAGGCGGAAGTCATAGTGATCGCTGCGCGCCGCGTGGTGCTGGATGACGAAAGACGGCCGCTTGTCGGCCTTGCGGCGCTTCGTGCCCCGCTCGCCACGCGGCTCGGGGCTCTTCCCGGTTCGGAGACCGGAGCGCCGTTTGCGCCGATATTCGCTCAGGGGCATTCCGAAGGCATACCCTTCGGCCGGTGCGGAAAACTGCTAGGCGGTGCGCCAGGTGAGTTGCATGCCGTTGCCGGCCAGCCATCGGGCGAGGTCATAGCCGTTGCGGGCCAGGCCGTCGATGGCATCTACCGCGCGCCGCACCGCCCGTTCGGCGACCTCCGGAGTCAGCAGGCCGTGGCGGACGGCGTCGAACAGCTCGTCGACATCGGCCAGCTCGGCTCCCCTCCCGGTACGAACCTCGATGTCGAGGTAGTGGTCTTGCGAGTGCCACGCCCGCGGGCCGGGCGTGTATTCGCCGACGTCGAGGTAGTAGTCATGGTCGCGCTCGTGGCCGGGGTTGAAGTGGAACACCGTGGCGCGCAGGCCCAGCGACGGCAACAGCCACGACTCCAGGTAATGGAACTGGGCCCGGCCCGGGGTGGGCCGGGCGACGTAGAGCCCCCACGGCCGCACTACGTACTCGTCGACGGCCCGCACGATGCCCTTCGGGTCGGTGTTGGTGCGGGCGACCAGGTCGAATGTCTCGTGCTTCGGCGGATGCATGAGTCAGCGGCGCAGCCGGATCTTCCATCGCACAAACCCGGCATAGAACAGCGACAACGCGGCCAGCATGCCCATGTCCAGCAGCCAGATCTTCGGCGTGTGTTGCCAGAACCGGTCCTCGGGGACCAGCGAACCGGGCACCAGGTGGCGCAGGTCGACCGTCGACGCCGCCCCGGCGTAGCCCCATCGCGCAGGCGTGGCAAACGACAGCTGATCGAGCCCCAGCCGCCCGGTCACCGGCACCATCCCGCCGCACAGCACCAACTGCGCCATCACCGACACGACAAACAGCGGCATGATCTGCTCGCTGGAACGGACCAGCGACGAAACGGCCAGCCCGAGCATCGCCGAGGCCACACACGTCGCGGCGACGGTTGCGAACAGCTCGAGGGTGGCGTTCCCCAGCACCACGGCGCCCCGCGTCGGCGCGCCCTTGCCCAACACCACGATCGCCGTGGTAATCGCCGACTGCAGGATTGCGAAGCCACAGAACACCCCGGTCTTGGCCAGCAGGTAGGCCGTGGTCGACAGCCCGACCGCCTGTTCACGCTGGAAGACGGCGCGCTCGCCGACCAGGTCGCGGATGGTCAACGCGGTACCCATGAACGCCGCGGCGGGCAGCAGCAGGCTGAGTATCTGCGCGGCTTCGTCCGGCGTGCCGGCATGCGGGCCCGCGACGTGAAACCCGACGTCGCCGGGCACGGTCAGCGAGAGCGCACCCAGGATGAAAGGCAACAGCGCCAGGAACACGAAGTAGGCCCGGTCGGCGACGACCAGGCGGACCTGACGGCGCGCTACGGTCGAGATCTGGCGCCGCACACTGGTATGCACCGGTGCGCCCAGGTCGCCCGGCTGGTCGGTCTTGTCGAGTTTCTGCGGCCGCCGCTGCGCCTCGGCGCGGGCCAGAAAGCGTCGATTGGCCTCTTCGGGGTCCGCGCCGACGTGGGTGAAGATCTTGGCCCAGTTGGTGGTGCCCATAGCCGCACCGATCTGGTCGGGCGGGCCGCAGTAGGCCGTCTTGCCGCCCGGCGCCACCAACAGCAGCTGGTCGCAGATATCGAGGTAGGACAACATGTGCGTCACCACGATCACCACCCGGCCGGCATCCGCGAGCTGGCGCAGCATCGTCATGACTTGGTGGTCCAGCGCCGGGTCCAGACCCGATGTCGGCTCGTCCAGGATCAGCAGCGACGGCCCGGTGAGCAGTTCCAGGGCGACCGAGGCGCGCTTGCGCTGGCCGCCGGAGAGCTTGTCGACGCGGGTGTCGGCGTGCTTGGTCAGCTCGAGTTCGTCGAGAACCTGCGCGACGACCCTGGCGCGGTCGGACTTGCCGGTGTCCGGAGGAAGGCGTAACTCGGCGGCGTAGCCCAGGGCCTGGTTCACCGTCAGCTGGCGGTGCACCACGTCGTCCTGCGGGACCATGCCGATCCGGCTGCGCAGGGACGCGTACTCGGTGTGGATGTCGTGGCCCTCGAAGCTGACCGACCCGGAGGTGGGGCGGGCGTAGCCGGCGATCAGCCGGGCCAGCGTGCTCTTGCCAGCCCCGGACCCGCCGATCACGGCGGTGAGCGTCCCGGGCCGGGCGGTCAGGGAGATGTCGTCGAGCAACTGCTTGTTGTCGACGACGTACTTCACGCCGCGCACCTCGAGGCCGCCGGTGCGGTTCGCGGCGGCGCTGCGTTCGATCAGGGTGCCGTCGTGGAACACCAGGTCGACGTTGCCGATGGTGACCACGTCGTCCTCGGTCAGGATCGCGGACCCCACGCGGGTGCCGTTGACGAACGTCCCGTTGACGCTGGTGTCGCGGATCTCGGTGCCGAGGTGCGTCTGCACCAGGGTCGCGTGCCGGCGTGAGGCCAGGACGTCGGACACCACGACGTCGCTGTCGGCGGCGCGGCCGATCGTGATGCCGGTGCCGTCCGCCGGCGAGCGGGGCGTCAGGAACTTCACCATGCGCGTGGCGAGGTTGGACACGTCGGCCGTCTTGGCATCGATCACGGTCGATTCGACGTTTGGCGGCGCCGGGTGCGGAGTGGCCAATCTGCCGGCGTTGACGACGGTCCGCTCGTTGCCCGGCGGTCGTCGCGGCGGCCGCACCGGCGGCCGGATCGGATTCGTCCGCTCCTGGGTCGTCGACCACGCCAGCGTGGGAGGCCCGGAATCCGGCACCGCCCTCGTCGGGGATGGCCGGCTGGTCGGCCCGTGTTGCGGGCCGATCGCGAAGGTCAGCCGGGGCCCGTGCGGATTGCCGACGTTGATGCTCTGGCCGTCGTGGATGTCGATGACCGGCATCGGATAGCCGTTGACGTATGTCCCGTTTAGCGAGCCGTTGTCGATGGCCAGCCAGCGGCCTTGATCGAAACGCAGTATCAAGTGCGCGCGCGATATCCGCGGGTCCGGGATGCGTAAGTCGGCGTGCAGGTCGCGCCCGACGACCACCTCATGACCCGCGGCGAAGGAACGTTGGGACCCGTCATGCCGAATGGTCAGCGCGGGCGCGGCGGGTCGACTCACCACACAAGTATCGGCCGTCGCCCGAGTGGGCTCCATGAGAGTCGGCTGTGATTTCACTTTGTTTCGTGTTCACAGCTGTCTCATAACCTCCGGTGGCCCAACGCCTATCCGCGTCCGGCATCATCCGAAAGGGCGCCGGGGGAGGCGCCCGGCCGAGCGCGCTTGAGGGGGCAACCATTGACGGACGAGCAAGACGAGCACAAAGTAACCACCCGGCGCATTGCCGCCGGGCGACGCCTGCTGCGCAACCCGCGGCTGGCCCGAGAGGCGTTGCGCGCGCACCTATTTCGCCGCGCCCCGGCCATCAGCTCGGACCCGAACGAGGGCAGTGGCCCGCGCCTGGCGATGGCCGGCGGCACAAAATTCGCCGGCTACACCATCCTGCGACCGCTGGGCGCCGGGGGGATGGCCGAGGTCTATCTGGCTTTGCATCCCAGGCTGCCGCGGCGCGACGTGATCAAGGTCCTCGCCGAGGCGGTCACCGCGGATCCCGAATTCCGGGAGCGGTTCAATCGTGAGGCCGATCTGGCGGCAACCCTATGGCACCCGCATATCGTCGGCGTGCACGATCGCGGCGAATTCGACGGCCACCTTTGGATTTCCATGGACTACGTCGAGGGCACCGACGCGTCGCGGCTGGTGCGGGAGCATTACGGGGACGGGATGCCTCTCGACGAGGCGTGCGCCGTTCTCGACGCGGTCGCGGGCGCCCTCGACTACGCACACGATCGCGGCCTGCTACACCGGGACGTCAAGCCCGCCAACATTCTGCTCACCCATCCCGAGAACAATGAACGCCGAATCCTGTTGGCGGACTTCGGTGTAGCGCGCCACCTCGGCAGCATCAGCGGTATCACCGAGACCAATGTCGCGGTGGGAACGGTCGCCTATGCCGCGCCGGAGCAGTTGACCGGTGCCAACATCGATGGCCGCGCAGACCAATACGCGTTGGCCGGCACGGCATTTCATCTGCTCACCGGCGCGCCACCGTTCCAGCACTCCAACCCGATCGCGGTGATCAGCCAGCACCTGCACGAGGATCCGCCCCGGCTCAGCGATTACCGTCCGGAATTGGCGCACCTCGACGACGTGTTCGCCAAGGCCCTCGCCAAACGCCGCGAAGACAGGTTCGATCGGTGTCGGGACTTCGCGGCCGCCGTCAGCGAGCGGTTGGACAACGCCGCCACGGCGACCAGCACCGCGCACACCAGCGCGGTCGCCCATCGGGTCCTCGACGAGCATCGGTGGCTCATCGCCGCGACGAGCGCCGGGGCGCCGCGCCGCCGGTGCGTGGCTATCCGAGCCGTGGCGGCGTTGTCCAACCGCTCGCTGACGGCGGCCGCGAAGTCCCGACACCGATCGAACCTGTCTTCGCGGCG
>NZ_MBET01000083.1:0-1758 GCF_001954215.1 Mycobacterium sp. IS-2888 | reverse complement strand
CGCGCGGCGCCGGCGCAGGCCCACGCTACGGCTTCAAACCCACCGTCATGGCCCGCCCCCTCTCCGCCGGCTAAACCACACACCCCGAAGGCGCGCCCCGCACACACGTGCGGCCGGCGCGCCTTCGGGCGTCCTAGTCCGAACGACGTGGCGCCGGCGGCTTTAGCTGCGGCCGGATTTTTATCCCAGGTCGAGGCATTTACCGCCCAAACATGCCGCGGCAATGACCGGTGGAGCCGCTAACACCTCCCGCCCGTCGCAGACGTTATCGGATGTTGCCGCAGGTGGTGGGCAGGTCTTGCGGAGAGGCGTAGGCGTATGGGCGCCGCGTCGTCCGTCTCAGGTCCCGCACAGGTTAGGGTGGCGGTTCCGCGGCGGGTCGCTGCGGCGGGGAGGTCAGGGGAGTCCTCCCGATTAGCCTCACTCAAAAGCAACTTGGTGAATGTCGTCATGCGGGGGCGATGCGTGAGTAAACCCATGCCGTTCGGGCACGGTGGTTCGTAGGTGCTCGATTTCGGCGCATTACCACCGGAGGTCAACTCGGGTCTGATGTATGCGGGTCCGGGGTCGGGGCCGATGTTGGCGGCGGCTGCTGCATGGGATGAGTTGGCCGCGGAGTTGGCCACCGCGGCCAGTGGCTATGGGTCGGTGGTTTCGGAGTTGACCAGCGCCCCGTGGGTGGGTCCGGCCTCGAGGTCGATGCTGGCCGCGGTCAGTCCCTATGTGGCCTGGCTCTCGACGGTGGCCGGGCAAGTCGAGCAGACCGCCAACCAGGCCCGCGCGGCCGCGGGAGCCTACGAGACCGCGTTTGTGGGCACGGTGCCCCCGCCGGTGATCGCGGCCAACCGGGTGTTGTTGATGACGCTGATCGCGACCAACTTCTTTGGCCAAAACACCCCGGCCATCATGGCCACCGAAGCCCAGTACATGGAGATGTGGGCCCAAGACGCCGCCACCATGTATGCCTATTCGGCCTCCGCGGCGCTGGCCTCCGCGCTCGAGCCGTTTGACACCCCTCCCAATACCACCACGCCTGAGGCCCCCGCCGAACAAGCCCTGGCAGTCGCCCAGGCCCAGGCCACCCCGGCAGGCAACTCCGCCCAAAACGTCGCCGCGGTCACCCCGCAACTGGCCGCGGCCAGCACCGCACCCACCACCCAAGCCACCACCGCGGCCACCACCACGACCGGGCCCTTCACCTGGCTACAAAACCTGCTCACCAACCTCTCCACCCAAGGCCTGCCCACCCCCACCAACAACTGGCTCGGGCTCGTCTCCGCGAACTACGACACGGTGCTGAAACGAATGACGGGCTTGCCCTATCAGTCCAACGGCCTAGCCAGCTTCTTTTCGAGCATTGCGCAGCAAACGTTCAATGGACCGGTGGGAACGACGGCCGGCGCGCAAGGTGCGTTCTTTCCGACACCGCAGTTTGCGGCGTTGGGCGCGGGCGGGTGGACTTTCCACCCGGCCGCCGTACCCACGGCAAGCCTGTCCTCGGCCACCAAAATCGGCGGACTGTCGGTCCCGCAAAGCTGGGCCAGCGCCGCCGGCGCCGAAGAACAAACCGCCACCAAACTCGTCAGCACCCAGCTACTCAACCCCGACGGCGCCAACGCCGCCGGAACCAACGCCGCCATGCGCGGCGTCCCCCTCGTCGGCGGACGCGGCGCCCAACGCAGCGGCAACCTCGGCGTGCGCTACGGCTTCCGCTACAACGTACTCACCCGACCACCATCGGCAGGATAAAGAAATGCC
>NZ_MBET01000082.1:0-724 GCF_001954215.1 Mycobacterium sp. IS-2888 | reverse complement strand
TGTGGGCGGGACCGCTGGCCGCGTAGATGACGCAATCGGGTTTGAGGGCGATCAGCGCGTCCGCGTCATTGGTGGCGGCGAGGCCGATCGGCTCGCCATTGGCGAGTTCGCCGGCGTCCCTGCCGACCTTCTCCGCGGAGTGCACCCACACGCCGACCAGATCCAGATCGGGGCGTCGGTGGATAGTGCGGATCGCGATCGACCCGATGCCGCCGGTCGCCCAGACCACTACGCGCTGAGCTGCCATTTCGTACCTCCTGTTAAGAGAGCGCACACTATCCTAACGAACAAATTTTAGGTTATGGTGCTGTTGATGTTCACGCTTAGGTTCGACCTGCGTGCGCCGGAGTGGGCCGGGCCGCCCGATGTGGCGTGGCCATACCTCGAACGCGCCGCGGCCGCTCATGAGTAGGGAGGTGAACCCCGTGCGTACCGTTGTGTGGTCGACGGGGGGAGTTGGGTCGATCGCCATCGATGCGATCCGCCGCCGGCCCGACCTGGAACTCGTTGGGGTATGGGTGCATTCGCCCGACAAAGTCGGCAGGGACGCCGGCGAACTCGCCAATGGCGAGCCGATCGGCCTCGCCGCCACCAATGACGCGGACGCGCTGATCGCCCTCAAACCCGATTGCGTCATCTACGCGGCCAGCGGTCCCGAGCGCGATGCGCTGGCCATCCCGGACTATGTTCGGCTGCTCGAAGCCGGAATCAACGTCGTCACGAC
>NZ_MBET01000081.1:0-3702 GCF_001954215.1 Mycobacterium sp. IS-2888 | reverse complement strand
GTGATTTACGAGCAGGCCAACGCCCACGGCCAGAAGGTGCAGACCGCCGGCAGCAACATGGCCAGCACCGACAGCGCCGTTGGGTCCAGCTGGGCCTAACACCAACTTCAGGCGCGGCAGCACACCGATATGTGGTGTGCTGCCGCGTCCTGCGGTTATCCGAGCACGTCGACTTTCGAGGAATTGATGGATTCACAGACCACGCGCACCGACATCACCGTCAACGTCGACGGCTTCTGGATGCTGCAGGCGCTGCTCGACATTCGGCATGTCGCGCCGGAACTGCGGTGCCGGCCGTACGTCTCCACCGACTCGAGCGACTGGCTCAACGAACACCCCGGCATGGCGGTGATGCGCGAGCAGGGCATCGTCGTCGGCGAACTGAACGAGGTGCAGGAGCAGGTGGCCGCTCGGATGCGGGTGCTCGCCGCACCTGACCTCGAGGTCATCGCCCTGCTGTCGCGGGGCAAGCTGCTCTATGGCGTGGTCGACGACGAGAACCAGCCGCCCGGCTCCCGCGATATCCCCGACAACGAGTTCCGCGTGGTGCTGGCCCGGCGCGGTCAGCACTGGGTATCGGCGGTTCGGGTTGGCAACGACATCACGGTTGACGACGTCGCCGTCGCGGACAGCGCCTCGATCGCGTCACTCGTCCTGGACGGACTCGAGTCGATTCATCATGCGGAGCCCGCGGCGATCAACGCGGTCAACGTGCCGCTGGAGGAGATGCTGGAAGTAACGAAGTCGTGGCAGGAGTCGGGCTTCAACGTGTTCTCCGGCGGAGATCTCCGGCGAATGGGCATCAGTGCGGCCACGGTCGCCGCGCTGGGGCAGGCGCTGTCGGACCCGGCGGCCGAGGTCGCGGTCTACGCCCGCCAGTACCGGGACGACGCCAAGGGCCCGAGCGCCTCGGTGCTTTCGCTCAAAGACGGTTCGGGTGGCCGGATCGCGCTTTATCAACAGGCCCGAACCGCGGGTTCGGGGGAGGCGTGGCTGGCCATCTGCCCAGCGACCCCGCAATTGGTCCAGGTCGGTATAAAAACCGTCCTGGATACGTTGCCTTACGGCGAGTGGAAAACCCACCGCAGGGTGTGAATCCGCGTGCGAAACATAGTGTTTACCAACGTCTTTGCCCAGAACGTGCGGCCGAGGGGCAAACACGGCATACTTCTCTAGAATCATTAACGATGATTCGCCAGCAAAGCCACAACAACTAATATCGCGAGGGCGAGACAGATGAAATCCGAATTGTTCGGGCCCACCAAGCAAGGGGGTGCGCAGCGATGACTGCGGTAACTGCGGTAGTTGAAGCACCACAGCCCGACATCGAGGGAATCTCGCAGCCTCGGGCCGTCGTGGTCGGCATCATGGCCGGCGAGGGTGTCCAGATCGGCGTCCTGCTCGATGCCAATGCCCCCGTCTCGGTGATGACCGACCCGCTGCTGAAGGTGGTCAACAGCCGCCTGCGCGAGCTCGGCGAGACACCGTTGGAAGCCAAGGGCCGCGGCAAATGGGCGTTGTGCCTGGTCGACGGCACGCCGCTGCGGGCCACGCAATCGCTCACCGAGCAAGACATCTATGACGGCGACCGGCTCTGGATCCGGTTCATCGTCGACACCGAGAAGCGATCGCAAGTCGTCGAGCACATCTCCACCGCCGTTTCGCAGAACCTCAGCAAGAGGTTCGCCGCGATCGACCCCGTCATCGCCGTTCAGGTCGGCGCCTCGATGGTGGCCACCGGCGTTATCGCCGCGACGGCCCTGCTGGGCTGGTGGCGCTTCCACCACAACTCGTGGCTGACCACCATCTACTCGGCGGTGATCGCCGTGGTCGTGCTGGGCGTGTCGATGTTGCTGCTGGCACGGGCCCAAACCGACGCGGATCGGCGCGTCGGCGACATCATGCTGTTGAGTGGCCTGGCGCCCCTGGCAGTCACCGCGGCAGCCGCACCGCCCGGCGGGGTGGGTTCCCCGCACGCGGTCTTGGGCTTCGGGGTGCTCACCATCTCGACGATGTTGGCCCTGCGTTTCACCGGCCGCCGGCTCGGCACCTACACCGCGATCATCACCGTCGGGGCGGTGGCGGCGATCGCCGCCCTGGCGCGGATGGTCGCGAACAGCAGTGCGGTGACGCTGTTCAGCTGCGTGGTGCTGGTCTGCGTGCTGGCCTACCACGCCGCCCCGGCGATGTCCCGCCGGCTGGCCGGCATTCGGCTGCCGGTGTTCCCGTCGGCCACCAGCCGCTGGGTTTTCGAGGCTCGACCCGACCTGCCCACCACCGTGGTGCGCTCCGACGGTGGCCCGCCGGTGTTGGAAGGGCCCGCGTCGGTGCGCGACGTGCTGCTGCAGGCGGAACGGGCCCGCTCGTTCCTGACCGGGCTGCTGATCGGACTGGGCGCGCTGATGGTGGTTTCGCTGGCCGCGTTGGCCGATCCGCACACCGGTCAACGGTGGCTGCCGCTGCTGCTCGCCGGCTTCAGCGCCGGGTTCCTGATGCTGCGCGGGCGTTCCTACGTCGACCGCTGGCAGGCGATCACCTTGGCCGCGACCTCCGTGCTGATCGTCGGCACGGTGGTGGTGCGCTACGCGCTGGTGCTGCACTCGCCGCTCTCTGTGGCGATCTGCACCGGGATCCTGGTTCTGCTGCCGGCGGCGGGCCTGATGGCCGCGGCGGTTGTGCCCAACACGATCTACAGCCCGCTGTTCCGCAAGTTCGTGGAGTGGATCGAATACCTCTGCCTGATGCCGATCTTCCCGTTGGCATTGTGGTTGATGAACGTCTATGCGGCGATTCGGTACCGCTAGCACCAAGGTGTGGCGTGGGCGCGCATCCCGCGCGACCGTCGCCGCCCTCCTGCTCACGTCGGGCGCGTTAGCCGGCTTGCCGCCGGCGTACGCGATCTCGCCTCCTACCGTCGATCCCGGCGCGGTTCCGGCCGACGGTCCGCCCGGACCGCCGGCGCCGATGAAGCAGAATTCGTACTGCACCGAGGTCGGGGTGCTGCCTGGCACCGATTTTCGGTTGCAGCCGAAGTACATGGACATGCTGAACTTGCAGGAGGCCTGGCAGTTCGGCCGTGGCGCCGGGGTGAAGGTCGCCGTCATCGACACGGGCGTGAGCCCCCACCCCCGGTTCCAGCACCTGATCCCCGGCGGCGACTACGTCATGGGCGGCGACGGATTGTCGGACTGCGACGCCCACGGGACGATCGTGGCGTCAATGATCGGCGCGGCCCCCGCCAGCGGCGCGACACCGCCGCCCGCGGGACCGCGCAAGCCGGTCACCATCCCGACCACCGAACCGCCCCCGAAAGCGCCGCCGCCACAGACGGTTACGTTGTCGCCGCTGCCGCAGACGGTGACGATGGTTCCCCCGCCGCCGCAGTCGGAAGCTCCTCCCGCCGCGCCGGGACCCTTCGGCATACCGGGATGGCCGCCGCAGCCGCAACAGCAACAGCCGGCGGCACCGCCGGCACCGGCTCAGGGGGGCCCAGCCCCGGGACCCGGTCAGGCCCCGTCGGGCAATCGCGGCGGTTCGGGCACGGTGACCATCCCCAGCTACTCCGGTGGCAAGCACATCATCGGCGTCGACAACCCCGTCGACCCGCGCCCACTCGACCCGCCGAAGCCGCCTAGACGTTCATCAACCACAATGCCAACGGGAAGATCGGCATCAGGCAGAGGTATTCGATCCACTCCACGA
>NZ_MBET01000080.1:0-3762 GCF_001954215.1 Mycobacterium sp. IS-2888 | reverse complement strand
GCGACAATCCGTAGGATCTCCGGTGACCAGGCCCGATCCCCAGCCGTCCGGCTTGTCGCTGTGAGGCGGGCACATCCTGTATCGCTGCTGTTCTGTGACAGCTGGGGACGCTGAGTCGTAAGGGGCATCGTCGGAGTACCGGCGCGGTCCGTACACGTAGACTCGTTGATCGGATTTCAAGCAACAGAAGAGGTCGGAAGAGGGATGTCACACCGATGAGCGGCCATTCCAAGTGGGCCACCACCAAGCACAAGAAGGCCGTCATCGACGCCCGCCGCGGCAAGATGTTCGCGCGGTTGATCAAGAACATCGAGGTCGCGGCGCGCGTCGGTGGCGGTGACCCCGCGGGCAACCCGACCCTGTACGACGCCATCCAGAAGGCGAAGAAAAGTTCGGTGCCCAACGACAACATCGAGAAGGCCCGCAAGCGCGGGGCCGGCGAGGAAGCCGGCGGCGCCGACTGGCAGACAATCACCTACGAGGGCTACGCGCCCAATGGAGTGGCGGTGCTGGTCGAGTGCCTGACCGACAACCGCAACCGTGCGGCCAGCGAGGTCCGAGTGGCGATGACGCGCAACGGCGGAACGATGGCCGATCCGGGATCGGTTGCCTACCTTTTCACCCGCAAGGGCGTCGTCACCCTCGAGAAGAACGGCCTGACTGAAGACGACCTGCTGGCCGCGGTGCTGGACGCCGGTGCGGAGGACGTCACCGATCTGGGCGACAGCTTCGAGATCATCACCGAGCCCACGGATCTGGTCGCCGTGCGAACCGCGTTGCAGGAGGCCGGGATTGACTACGACTCCGCCGAGGCGGGGTTCCAGCCGTCGGTGACCGTTCCACTCGATGCCGACGGCGCGCAAAAAGTCATCCGGCTAGTCGACGCGCTTGAAGAGAGCGACGACGTCCAAGACGTCTACACCAACGCCGACATCCCCGACGAGATCCTGGCCCAGATCGAGGAGTGAGCTGAGCGGCCCTGTCGTAAACCATCACGCCGACCACCCGGGCTTCGCCGGACCGATCGGCGTGGTGGCCGCGCTCGGCATGCTCGTCATGGGGCGCCGTAACGCGCGGCTGGCCGTCGACCTGGCATCGGTATCCGATTCCGACCGTGTGGTCGACGTCGGCTGTGGTCCGGGCAGCGCGGTGCGGGCCGCCGCCCGGCGGGGCGCCGAAGTCGTAGGTGTCGACCCGAGCCCCGTCATGTTGCGTCTCGCCCGCGCGACGACCCGCGACCCCAACGTCAGCTGGTCGCCCGGCGGCGCCGAGGAGCTGCCGGTGGACACCGGCTGGGCAACCGTCGCGTGGTCGCTAAAGACCGTGCACCACTGGAAGGACGTGACCGCCGGACTCGCCGAGCTGCGACGGGTGCTGGCATCGTCGGGGCGCCTGCTGGCGATGGAGCGCCAGGTGGACCCGGGCGCGACGGGCTTGGCGAGTCATGGTTGGACCGAACCGCAGGCCGATTCCTTTGCGGCACACTGCGATGCGGCCGGCTTCAAAGTCGTTCGCGTCGACCGGCATCCCGCCGGTCGAGGCGCCCTGTGGGTGGTGCGAGCGGTAGCGCCTTAGTCGTAGCCGTGGCGCATGTCGTCGACGATGCGCGGGTTCTCCAGCGTCGAGGGATCCAGCGTGCGGGGCCCGACGTCGCCGGCGAACACGGTTGCGGCGGCGAGCACCTGCGGGTTGAGGAAGCGCAGCGGCGGCGCATCCGCCGGCAGGGTCGCGCTCGGCGGGATCGCGCCGCGGCGCGCCAGCGCAAACCCCCAGTCGCCGAACGTGGGCACGTGCACGTGGTAGGGCGTGACGGCGTAGCCGGCGGCGTGGATCGTCGAAACCGTGCGCCAGAACGCCGTCGGCGTGGAAAACGGGCTGCCGGCCTGCACGACCACCAGGCCATCCGGCGCCAGCGCATGCGCGGCGAGCGAATAGAACTCGGTCGAATACAGCCGGCCCAGCACCGGTGTGTCCGGGTCGGGCAGGTCGACGATGATCGCGTCGAAGCCCTGCGGCGGGCGCAGCTCGGCGTGCGGCGCCCGAAGCCAGCGCATCGCGTCGTCGATCACGACGGCCACGCGCGGGTTGTCCAGCGCGCCGCCGTTGGCGTCGCGCAAGGTGGTGCGCGCCAATTCGATCATCGCGGGGTCGAGCTCGACCTGCACGATCTTGCCGATGCCGGGTTGGCGCAGCAGTTCCCGCGCCGCCAGGCCGTCGCCGCCGCCCAGCACCAGCACCGACCGGGCGCCTTTGACGTCACCGCCGAGCGCGGGATAGACGAGGCTTTCGGTGTAGCGGTATTCGTCCCGGGTGGAAAACTGCAAGCCGCCGTCGAGGTACAGGCGGGTGTCGTTGTCGCGGCGGGTGATCACGATCTCCTGGTAGGCGGTGTGCCGGTAGGCGATGATCGGGTCGGCGTAGAGCCGTTGCCGGCTGGTGGTCTCGATATCGTGCGACCGCGCCAGCAGCGTGACGAGCAGCCCCAGCGCCGCGGCGAGCGCGCACAGCGCGGTCGCCAGCTGCCGGACGGCAAGCACGCGGCGCAGCAGAAACATCGCCACCACGGCGGCCGCAACCAGGTTGATGATGCCCGTCGCCGCGGCCCCGCGGATCATCCCCAGATGCGGCAGCAGCAGGAACGGCCAGACCAGGCCACCCACCAACGCCCCGAGGTAATCCGCCGCGTTCAGGTTGGCCAGCGTCCGGCCGGCATCCGTGTCGCCCGCGGTGCGGCCCCGCTGCAGCAGCGTCATCAGCAGCGGCACCTCGGCGCCGACCAGCCCGCCGATCAGGGCGGTGCTCACCGCCAGCACCCACGTCGACCCGTCGACGAACGCGAACACCACGTAGAGCGCCGCCGCGGACAGGCCGCCGATGATCCCCAGCGCCGCCTCGACGGCGATGAAGGTGATGGCCGCGTGCCTCAGCAGCGGCTTGATCGCCAGGGCGCCCGCACCCAGCGCGGCGATGTATCCGGCGACGATCAGCGAGGTGGCGACGATGCCGCCGCCGTTCAGGCTCGCCGACAGCGTCAGCAGCGCCAGCTCGTAGACGATGCCGCACGCCGCGCACGCCGCGACGGCGGCCAGCAGCACGGAACGCCACCGCCGCGACGAATCCATGGCCGCGGGCGCCAACGACTCGACGGATGTCATGACACCGCCGCCGCGGTCACCCCTCCCACCGCCAGCAGTATCAGCGCCACCGCGAACGCACCGGGGTGCAGCTCCGGCTCGTCGACGTGCTCGTGGAAACTACCCGGTATCAGCAGGTGCATCGCCAGCAGCGCTATCCCGAGCAGGATCACGCCCACCAACCCGTACACCGCCACCCCGACGAGTCCCTGGCCCAGCTGGCTGTAGCTGTTGGTGATGGCGCTGATGATCACGGTGGCCAGCGCGATGTACATCGCGCCCGCGACGACGACGGCGTTGGGGCGGCGATCGATGAACACCAGCTGGCGCAGCTTTCCCGGGGTCAGCCAGTCGACCATGTAAAAGCCGACGAGCAGCACGGCCATGCCCACTCCGAAGTACAGGATCGTCGCCACTACGCCCTTGAAGATTGGATTGAGGTTGACATTCCCGATCTCGACGGCGAGGTACATCCTTGTCTCCTTTGGGTTTTGGCGTTACTTGGTTCCGCCCGGGCCGCCGGCGGTGCCACCCGCCCCCCCCGCGGGGGGACCCGGGGCTGAACCCGGGGCGCGGCAAAGGCAACCGACCGGGGGGTATACCCCCCCCCAACCATAGACCCGGAAGG
>NZ_MBET01000079.1:0-620 GCF_001954215.1 Mycobacterium sp. IS-2888 | reverse complement strand
GAGTTTTGCGGGCCGATGCAGATCAGCGTGCAGCCGGGCTGTCGCGTCTGCGCCGGTGCTCCGGTGTTGGGCGACTGCCACGGGAACATCGGTGGCTGGCCGAGAGGCTGCTGCGGGCCGAAGTCGATCAGCGGCATCCGCGCCAGCGGATCGTCAATGGGCAGGCCATTGATGTTCATCGGCAGGTTGGGGCCCAGGCCCTCGGGATGCTCATCGTGCGCGTCGCCGAGCGGCGGCGGCGGCCCGGTGATCGGCGGCAGGTCGACCGGGACGACGCCGGTCGCGTACGCGGCCGCCCATCCCAGCACGTTCTGGGCGTACGGCATCGAGTTGTTGTAGCGCAGGATCGCGGACATCACTTGTGCCGGGTCGCGCAGGTTGAGCCCGCCGCTGCACAGGTAGCGGGCGGCCGCGAGCGTGGCGTCGAACAGGTTTTGTGGATCGGCGGTGCCGTCGCCCTTGCCGTCCGAGGCGTAGCGCGCCCACGTCCCGGGCAAGAACTGCATGGGTCCCATCGCGCGGGCGTAGCTGGGGCGGTTGCCGACGCTGCTCTGCAGGATGACCTCGTTGCCGGGCAGCGTGCCATCAAGAGCGGGTCCATATATCGGAACGACCGCGGT
>NZ_MBET01000078.1:0-28586 GCF_001954215.1 Mycobacterium sp. IS-2888 | reverse complement strand
CCACGCATCAACTGTCCGCATTCGTCGAGCACCGCATCGAGTCGATCTACGACGTCATCGAAAGCTGCGGCGGCGGCGCGCAGCCGGTGCGACACGATCCCCTCGACCTCCTCGCCCGTCGCATTGAGCAGTTCGGACTTGGTCGGAAAGTAGTGATAGAGACTGCCGCTGGTCATGTCGGCCGCGCGGGCGATTTCGCGGATCGTGGCTTTTGAGTAGCCGACGTCGCCCACGCAGCGCATTGCCGCGGCGATGATTCGTCGGCGAGTCTCTTCGGCATTCGCGCCCACCGGACGCCCGAGCTGCGACGGCGTGGTGGTCATGCACCTCCGCGGGAGCCGGAAGTCGTTGGTCGGTCGAATATATTCGACCACATATCAGCGAGGACCCGACCCACCATGACCCGAACACAGCTGGGCCGCCCCGTGGGCGCCAGTGGCGAGGAAACTCGCCGACGAATCATCGCCGCGGCAATGCGCTGCGTGGGCGACGTCGGCTACTCAAAAGCCACGATCCGCGAAATCGCCCGCGCGGCCGACATGACCAGCGGCAGTCTCTATCACTACTTTCCGACCAAGTCCGAACTGCTCAATGCGACGGGCGAGGAGGTCGAGGGGATCGTGTCGCACCGGCTGCGCGCCGCCGCCGCAGCTTTCGATGACGTCGTAGATCGACTCGATGCGGTGCTCGACGAATGCGGACAGTTGATGCGCGACTATCCCTACCTGGCCGCGTTCTTGCGGGCGATGCGAGCGCAGAGCAATGCACAGTTGCGACGTGGCAGCCCAAGATATCCGGGTTCAAAGGCCCTACTCGACGTCGTTACCGAGATCATCGAGGATGCCCGGGCGCATGGGATGCTCGCCCCCGGCATCGGGACGGCGGCCACGGCGGAGACCATCTGCGCGCTGGCGCGTGGTCTGTCGGAGCAAGCGGGCACTTTGCCGCCGACGGCATTTGACGCCACGTTGGCCTCAGCGAAAAAACTAATCAGGGGAACGCTTTTCAAGCACTGATCCGGGCGCGCTTACTGCGCGACGCGGGCACGGCCGCAAGCGAATCGCCCAGGGCCCACACCGCAACTCCGATCAGCACCAGGTCCTTGAGCAGGAATTGGCCGGGTAGCGCCGACAGGACGGGAAGGCCGGCGGCGTGGTGCGCGACCACGCCTGGGGTGGTGAACAAAAAGCTCAGCGTTCCCAAGAACAGCACCACGGCCAGCGCGCTGCCGGCCGCCGAGGCCCGCGGCGACAGCGGCCGCAGCGCAATGAGAAGCGCGGCAACGATTTCCATCGTTCCCAGGCCCCGTGCGACGGTGGTGGCGCTGAGGAATTCGTAGATCCAGCTCATCAGTGGGCTGTGCTCGATCAGCACCCGGGATTCCATCTTCACGTACTTTCCGAACCCGATCCAGGCCAAGACGACGGCCAGGCCGTAACGGCTGATGAGCTGTCCCAAGCTGGTCAGCGACTGCGCCGCCGGGCGAGATGTTGTGCCAAAGATCGGGCTGTTGTCGGCCATCGAGGAGCGTCCTTCCGGTATAAGCGCTGAGGGCAACTGTTCCCAGAGGACACGGTTGACGGCGCCATTGGGTTCACTGACCCAATCGCTCGAGATGGGTTGCAGCCTGGGGATCGCGCCTGGCCTAGCCGGCGTAGCGGTCGCGCAAATTGGCCAGCGTCTTCTCAATGCCGGCCGCATTGGCCTTCCGGAAACCCATGCGTTCGTAGTACTTCAGCTTGTTCTTGAGCGCACCGGCGTCGCGATAGTCGAACGTCTCGGTGACCTGGGTCAGGGTCGGCGAAAGCGCCTCGAATTCCCAGCGCCAGCGGTGTCCGAGCGGGTGCCGCCATTCGACCACTTCGTTGGGTTTGAGTTCGGTGATCGTGCTGGTGATGCGGTAGGGCAGGCCGTACATCCGCATCTTCGTCGAAAACTTCGATCCCTCAACAAGTTGCGGCGGCACTTCGATGTTGTCGCGCACCGTGCCAGAGCCGTCCAGTTCGGGGTGGCGCCGGGGATCGGCGGCGAGCGCGTACAGATCGGCGGCCGGCGCGGCGACTTCGACTCTGCGGCTCACCTGTCGGGGTCCTCGGTCGACGATTGTGACGGTCATGACGTCCTCCTTCCGGCTGTCCGGCAGCGCCAGGTCGAGGCTACGCTTCGGACCGATGAGCCAGTCACTCTCAGGAAAAGTCGCGCTGATCACCGGCGCCGCGCGCGGACAGGGACGGGCCCACGCGGCGCGCCTGAGCGCCGAAGGCGCCGACGTCATCGCCGTCGATATCGCCGGACCCCTACCCCCCAGCGTTCCCTACGACTCGGCGACTCCCGATGATCTGGCCGAAACGGCCCGGCTGGTACGCGCCAACGGCCCACGCGTCATCACCGCGGCCGTCGACATCCGCGACGTCGACTCGCTCACCGCGGCCGTCGACGACGCGGTCGGCGAGCTCGGCCGGCTCGATATCGTCGTCGCGAACGCCGGTATCTGCAGCCCGGCGCCCTGGGATCACATCACCCCCGCCGCCTTCCGCGACACCATCGACACGAACGTGACCGGTACGTGGAACACGGTGATGGCGAGCGCTCGTCACATCATCGACGGGGGCCGCGGCGGCTCGATCGTCCTCATCGGCTCGGCAGCCGGCATCAAAATGGAACCGTTCATGGTGCACTACGTGGTGAGCAAACACGCCGTCACCGGGATGGCGCGCGCGTTCGCCGCCGAACTCGGCCGCCACGGCATCCGCGTCAACAGCGTGCACCCCGGGGCCGTCGCCACACCCATGGGCGGGGGCCGGATGCGCGACGCAATCCGATCCGCCGCCGACACCTATCCGTACCTCCGGGGCCTGAACAGGCCACTGCTGCCCGAAGGCACCGCCCAGCCCGAGGACATCGCCGACGCCGTCGCCTGGTTGGCGTCCGATCAATCCAGATTCGTGACCGGCACCCAGGTGTCGGTCGACATGGGCGTTTCCTACTGCTGAACCCTCGCCAGGCACAATCGCGGTTGACCCAACCTCGCGGAATACGTGCGGGGAACCGCGCGTTGTATCCGCACATATACCCCCAAGGGGTATATGTGGAAGGAGCTTCATGACCACCAGCGACTACCGGCTGACCGGGCGCAGCGCCGGGCAGGCGCGCAATATCGAGCTGGAAATCGCCGGAATGACCTGCGCCTCGTGCGCCATGCGCATCGAGAAGAAACTCAACACTCTCGACGGCGTCACCGCGTCGGTCAACTACGCGACGGAGAAGGCCGCCGTCACAGTGCCCGCCGGATTCGACCCGCGGGCGCTGATCGCCGAGGTCGAGAAGACCGGCTACCGCGCGGTTCTGCCGCCACTGCACGACGAACCCGCGGCGAAGTCGGCGAGTGACGACGCCGAGCTGGCCTCGCTGCGCAATCGCGTGATCGTCGCGACCGTGCTCACCCTCCCGGTGATCGCCATGGCGATGATCCCGGCGTTGGAGTTCCGCTACTGGCAATGGGCATCCCTGGCACTGGCGGCTCCGGTCGTCGTCTGGGCGGGACGGCCCTTCCACGCGGCCGCGTGGGCCAACCTCAAACACCGCGTCGCCACGATGGACACCCTCGTCTCGATCGGGACCCTGTCGGCGTTCGTTTGGTCGCTATATGCCTTGTTCCTGGGCGCCGCCGGGGAACCGGGCATGCGGCACAGCTTCGAACTGACCGTCGGCCGTGGCGACGGCGCCGGCAACATCTATCTCGAAGTGGCCGCGGGCGTGACGTTGTTCGTGCTGGCCGGTCGCTATTTCGAAAAGCGCTCCAAGCGGCGCGCGGGGGCGGCGCTGCGCGCCCTGCTGGAGCTCGGCGCCAAGGACGTAGCAGTCCTGCGCGACGGTACCGAGCGTCGCGTCCCCGTCGACCAACTCGTCGTCGGCGACGTGTTCGTGGTGCGGCCCGGCGAGAAGATCGCAACGGACGGCGTCGTCGTCTCGGGCTCCTCGGCCGTGGACGCCTCGATGCTCACCGGCGAGTCGGTCCCCGTCGAGGTCGGCCCCGGCGACACGGTCACCGGCGCCACCGTGAACGCCGGCGGGCGCCTTGCCGTGCGCGCCACCCGGGTCGGCGACGACACCCAGCTCGCCCAGATGGCCCGGCTGGTCGAGGCGGCCCAATCGGGCAAGGCCGAGGTCCAGCGGCTCGCCGACCGGATCTCCGGTGTATTCGTCCCGATCGTCATCGCTATCGCCGTGGCCACCCTCGGGGCATGGCTCGTCGCCGGATTCCCGCTGAGTGCGGCGTTGACGGCCGCGGTCGCGGTGCTCATCATCGCCTGCCCGTGCGCGCTCGGACTGGCGACTCCGACCGCGCTGCTGGTCGGAACCGGTCGCGCCGCCCAATTCGGCGTCCTGATCAAAGGGCCCGAAACCCTGGAGTCCACTCGCAGGGTCGACACGATCGTGCTCGACAAGACCGGCACCGTGACCGCCGGCAAGATGACCCTGGTCGACGTGATCGCCGCACCACAGACAGACCGCAGGACGCTGTTGGCCTACGCCGGCGCCCTGGAAGACGCCTCCGAGCACCCCATCGCGCGGGCGATCGCCGACGCGGCAAGGGCGGAAATCGGCACCCTCCCGGCAGCCGAAGACTTCGCGGGCGTGGAGGGCAAGGGCGTCCAGGGCGTGGTTGACGGCCACGAGGTCGTCGTCGGGCGGGAGAGCCTGCTGGCCGATCGAGCCCAGCGCCTCGACGTGACCTTGTCGGCGGCGAAGGCCCACGCCGAGGGCCAGGGCAAGACCGCGGTCGCGGTCGGCTGGGACGGCCACGCCCGCGGCATCCTGGTGGTCGCCGACACCGTCAAACCGACCAGCGCCGAAGCGGTCCGGCAGTTCAAACGCCTGGGGCTGACGCCGGTGCTGCTGACCGGCGACAACCAGACGGTCGCCGAGCGCATCGCCCACGAGGTCGGCATCACCCACGTCATCGCCGATACGATGCCCGCCGACAAGGTCGCCACCGTCAAGCGTCTGCAATCCGAGGGCAGGGTCGTCGCGATGGTCGGCGACGGAGTGAACGACGCCGCCGCCCTGGCCGCCGCGGATCTGGGCCTGGCAATGGGTACCGGCACGGATGTGGCGATCGAGGCCGCCGACCTCACGCTGGTGCGCGGCGACCTGCGCGTTGCCGCGGACGCGATCCGGCTCTCCCGCCGGACGCTGGCCACGATCAAGACCAACCTGTGGTGGGCCTTCGGCTACAACGTCGCCGCGATCCCGCTGGCCGCGCTCGGACTGCTCAATCCGATGTTCGCCGGCGCCGCGATGGCGTTCTCCAGCGTCTTCGTCGTCGGCAACAGCCTGCGGCTGCGCGGCTTCGCTACCACGATCGACGACGTCGATATGGGATAGTTGGTGTCCTCAACCTCCGGATCTAGCGAAGGTCGCGACTGTTGAGTCACTTCTTCGGACAGCTCTCGTTGCTGCGCGGCTGGTTCCCGGTCGCGGTGCAGGCGATCGCGCTGCTCGTGGCCGTCACCGCCATCGGAGTGCGCAGGCGGCGCTGGCGCAGCTGGGCATTGCCGGTGGCGCTGGGCGTCGCGGGCGCGGCGACGGCGCTGTCGTACTGGTACATCACGTCGCTGGGGGTGGCCGGCGACCCCGCGCCCGTGTCGCTGTGGCTGTGGCTGGCCATGAGTGGACTTGCGCTGGCGGTGCTTCTGCTCGGCTGGCCCGGCGCCCGTTGGTGGCGGCGCGCACTGGCGCTGCTGGCCGTTCCCCTGTGCGTGTTGTGCGCGGCGCTGGCCGTCAACGGGTGGGTGGGTTACTTCCCCACCGTCCTCGCCGCATGGAATCAACTCACCTCGGGACCGCTGCCCGATCAGATCGACCGGCTCCGGGTGACCGAGATGCAGGTGGCGGGAACCAAACCGGCCAAAGGCGTTGTCGTGCCGGTGAATATCAGCGCCGACGCGTCGCACTTCCCCCACCGTGAGGAACTGGTGTATCTGCCCCCGGCGTGGTTCAACAGCAATCCGCCGCCGCGGCTGCCCACGGTGATGATGGTCAGTTCGGCCTTCAACACGCCAGCCGACTGGCTGCGCCCGGGCGGCGCCTTCACCACCATCGACGACTTCGCCGCGCGCCATCACGGCTTCGCGCCGGTGCTCGTGTTCGTCGATCCCACCGGTTCCTTCGACAACGACACCGAGTGCGTCAACGGAACCCGCGGCAACGCCGCTGACCATCTGACGAAGGATGTCGTGCCGTTCATGGTCTCGAACTTCGGTGTCAGCGCCGACCGGGCCAACTGGGGGGTCGCCGGGTGGTCGATGGGCGGCACGTGCGCGGTGGACTTGGCCGTCATGCATCCGGACATCTTCAGTGCCTTCGTGGATATCGCCGGCGACCGCGCTCCCAGCATCGGCAGCAAGGATCTCACCGTCGCCAAGCTGTTCGGAGGCAACACCGCCGCCTGGGCCGCCTACGACCCCATCACCGTCATGAACAAACACGGGCGCTACACCGGGTTGTCGGGGTGGTTCGACATCCCGTCATCCTCGGACGCGCAAAACATGGCCGAGGCGACCAGTCCCGCGCTCGCGACGGCCCGCACCGACCCGTCCGCCAACCCCGAAGGCCAGGACGCCGCCGCCAAAGCGCTGTGCGACGCAGCCTCCGGCCACGGCATCAGCTGCGCGGTGGTCACACAACCGGGCAAGCACGACTGGCCGTTCGCCGCGCAAGCGTTCGCCGCGGCACTGCCCTGGCTGGCCTCGACGCTGGGCACCCCTGGTGTCGAGCCCGTGCAGCTACCACAACGCGGCGGCGGGGAGCCGCATTAGTCCACGCTGCGGGGCCGCGACCCCTTCCGCCGGCAATTCACAGCTGACTCTCCCCTGCGAATCCGACATATTGGTGCTGGCGGTGGTACGGTTCGCTGCTGTGGTGGCTGCGCAGTTCGGCAAGTCGGGCGTCTCGCGCGCCCGCGTGCCCGCCACACACGACCTGCAGAGAATCGGGTCGGATTCCCAACCACGAATGCTGCGCGGCCGTGTTGGTGAGACCGTGCCATGTTTGAGATGAATCGCCGTCGTTTCCTGGGGTCGCTCGCCGCGGCGACCGTAGCTGGCGTGGGCGCGGCGCGGCTGGTGGTCGATCCCCAGCCGCGGACATTTGCGCAGGCGCCCGCGGCGTCCGTGGCGACGTCGGGTCCGACCGCCCCGGCGGCCCTGTTGCCGCCCCCGCCTCCGAGCGCTCGCATCGCGCTGCCCGGCGGAGGAGCGCTGATGAAGCTTCCCGGCGAGGGCGACTTGCTCGCGCTGACGCTGGACGACGGGGTCAGCAGCGAAGTGGTCCGCGCCTACACGCAGCTCGCCAAGGACACCGGCGCGCGAATGACCTTTTTCGTCAACGGCGTGTACGACTCGTGGACCGAGAACCTGAAGATGCTGCGGCCGCTGGTGGATTCGGGCCAGATACAGCTCGGCAACCATACCTGGTCGCATCCGGATTTGACGACGCTGACCCAAAGCCAGGTCGCGGAACAGCTCACTCGCAACGACGAGTTCCTGAAGAAGACCTACGGGGTCGGCGCGAAACCGTACTATCGGCCGCCCTATGCGAAGCGCAACGCCGCCGTCGACGCCGTGGCGGCCGAGCTCGGCTACACCGTTCCGACCTTATGGTCGGGTTCGTTGTCGGATTCCACGCTGATCACCGAGGAATACATCCTGAAGATGGCCGACGAGTACTTCACGCCGCAGTCCATCGTCATCGGTCACCTCAACCACTTGCCGGTCACTCACGTCTATCCGCAAATGATCGACATCATCCGCGATCGAAACCTTCGCACCGTCACGCTCAACGACGTTTTCCTCAGGACTCCGTAGCGGACAGCAACGTCAGCAACGTCTCACGGAATTCCGCCAGCCGGCGCTCACCCAACACCTCTTGCCATCGTTTCTCGAGTTCGATTGCGCTGGAACGCATCACACGCAGCGCTTGCCGACCGCGCGGCGTCAGCTCGATGATTCGGGCCCGCGCGTCAACCGGATCGGGAACGCGGCTGACGTAGCCATGCCGCTCCAGCCCCGCTACCGCCTGGGCCACCGCCTGCCGGCTCACCCTCAGCCGCTCCGCGAGATCCGATGCATGCAGTCCACCGGCCGCCAGCGGCACGAGTGCGACCGATTGCGCCGGGCGGATCCCGTCGAGTCCCGCGGCGGCGAACGCCGCCCGCAAGCGGGGTGCCCCGGACGCCGTCACCAGGTTCACCAGTGCCGGCACGGTCGGCTCCCACTGGGAACCCGCAGCCCGTCGCATGGTCCTAGAGTCTGCCACCCACCTGAGATTGACAAGTTACTTGTCAAATTGCGGTTCGGCTGACACGATGGGGCCATGCGACCTCGATGCGTTCGGGTTCTGGGCGGGTTTCTCCTTCCGGCGTTGGTCGTCGCGCTCGGCGGGTGCGTCGGGGGCGGGCACGCGTCGGGAACGCCAGGCGCACAATCGATCCCGTTGGGGCAGTCCAGTCAAACCATCCAGTCGGGCGGGGTGAGCAGAACCTTTCATCTGTACCGGCCGGCGGGGTTGGCCGACGGCGTGCCGCTGGTCGTCATGCTGCACGGCGGCTTCGGCAGCGGCGCGCAGGCCGAGCGCTCCTATCACTGGGATGCGGAGGCGGACAACGGGCATTTTCTGGTCGCCTATCCCGACGGCCTCAACCGCGCCTGGAACGCCGGAACGTGCTGCGGCGAACCGGGATACGACAACGTGGACGACGTCGGATTCATCGGCGCCATGGTCACCGCCATCGAGCAGCAGATCCCCATCGATCGCGCACGCGTCTACGTCACGGGCATGTCGAACGGGGCCATGATGGCCCTGCGACTGGGGTGCCAGACCGACACCTTCGCCGCGATCGCTCCCGTCGCCGGCACGCTGCTGACCGACTGCTCGCGGGCGCGGCCGACATCCGTGCTCCAGATCCACGGCACCGCCGACGACCGGGTTCCCTACAACGGCGGACCGGGTAAAGCGTTCGCGGCCAACGGGAATCCGCGCGTCGATGGTCCCTCCGCGGAATCGGTCAACGCCACCTGGCGTTCCATCGACTCGTGCGGACCGCCGAATTCGACCACCACCGGAAGCGTCACGACGCAGACCGCCGGCTGCCCCGACGGGCGCACCGTCGAGCTGATCTCGGTCGCGGGCGCGGGTCATCAGTGGCCCGGGGGCGAGCCGAGCCCGCTCGCGCAGAGGGTGGCAGATCTTCCTCCGCCGTCGACGGCGCTCGACGCCACCGACACCATCTGGCAATTCTTCGCCCAGAACCATCGCTGACGACCGATCTCTAAAAAGTTAGAGAAATGCTCTTCCCCCGGGGCCGCCGCGTTGTTACCGTTTCGTGATGCGTCGGGTAGGGGGAGTCCTCGCTGTCCTGCTGGTGATCGGTTTCGGATTTGTCAGCCCCGGACTCGCACGGGCCGACGGCGACGAACCGCAGTACGCGGAGTTCTACACCCCACCGGATCCCCTGCCGCCGGGCCAGCCGGGCGACCTGATCCGCACCGAACCGTCGCGGCTGGTGCTGGAGCCGTCGGGTCAACTGGGCGCGATCATGGCCACCGGCACGCGAATCATGTACCGCAGCAAAGACACCCACGGCAATCCGATTGCGGTCACGGGTACCTACTTCGAGCCGTACAACGACTGGCCGGGCAAGGGCCCGCGGCCGTTGATCAGCTACGCGCCCGGCACCCAGGGCCAGGGCAACCAGTGCGCGCCGTCGCGAATGTTCAACCAGGGCATCCACTATTCGGGTGGCTGGGACATCATGTTCAACTACGAAGAGCTGTTCGTCGCCACGATGGTCGCCCGCGGTTTCGCGATCGTGATGACCGACTACGAAGGCTTGGGCACCCCGTCGATGCACACCTATGTGGGCCGGGTGGCCGAGGGGCAGGCCGTGCTCGACGCCGCGCGGGCAGCCATGCGCCTGCCCGGTACGTCATTGGATCCGCATGGGCCCGTGGCCTTTTGGGGCTATTCACAAGGTGGCGGCGCTGTCGCCTCGGCGGCCGAACTGGCACCGTCCTACGCCCCGGAGCTCCATATCGTCGGCACCTACGCCGGCGCGCCGGTAGCCGACCTCAAGGAACTGCTGCCCTACGCCGATGGCAGTGCCCTCGTCGGCGTGGTGGGCTATGCGATCAACGGCGCGATCGCCACCTACCCGGAGAATGCCGAGGTGATCCGCTCCAAGCTCACGCCGCGGGGTTTGGCCATGCTCGAATCGGCCTCACGCCAATGCGTCGGACAAACGATCCTCGATTTCATGTTTCGCCACCTGCAGCCCTACTTCAACGACAACGTCTGGAAGGTCATCAACGAGGAGCCGTTCAGCAGCATGTTGGATGAGCAGCACGTCGGACGCTACAAACCCAACGCGCCCGTGTTGATCAACAGCAACCGCTACGACCCCTTGGTGCCGTGGACCGCGGCCAACCAGCTTGGCCGCGACTGGTGCGCTCAGGGCGCCGACGTTGAATTTCGCACCAACGAAGAACCGCCGTTCCTCAACAAACTCGTCGTCAACCACGCCCTGCCCATGCTCGTCGATGGTGAACCGGCGATGCAGTGGATCGCAGGCCGCTTCAACGGAGAACCCACCGCGCCCAACTGCGGCCAGTTCTAGACTGGTCGCATTGCTGCACGGAGAAAGCACAACGCGGCCGAACGGCGCCGTCAGCTCACCGACGCCGCGATAGAGCTACTCGGCACCGACGGGGTCCACGGCGTCAGCCACCCCAAGGTCGACGAACGCGCCGGGGTGCCCGACGGCACCACATCGTTTTACTTCCGGACCCGAAAGGCGTTGCTGCACGGGGTCGCAACTCGGCTCAACGAACTCGACGTCGCCGATCTGTCGTTGCTGACCGAGCTCGCGGGCGACCGGCCGACCGAATTCGCGGGCACCGCGGGCCTGGCCCGCATCGTCATGTATGTCGCCACCGAACCTTGGCTCACCCGCGCCAAGGCGCGCTACGAGATCATGTTGCTGGCCAGCCGTGACCCCGAACTGGCGGCGACCCTCAACGAGTCCGCGGAGGGCCTCTACGCGCTGGCGCGCGACGTGGTCGCCCAATGGCACCCGGCCGGCAGCGCCCCGGATCCCGCACTGATCGAGGATCAGGCCATCGCCACCATGACGTTCATCAACGGGGTGATGATGACGTTCGTTGCGGGCCGCCCGGCCGTCGATGGCCCCGAACACCTCGACCGGCTCATCCAGGGAGTCATCGCAGGAGTCGCGCACGTTCGCCCCGACTGACTATCAACGCTCGTCCAGCATTGCGTCGATGAGCCGGTGCAGCACCTGCCCGGTTTCCCGTCGCGCGCGTTTCGGATCGTCGGCCGTGGCGATGACCATGGCGGCCTCGTCGAGCGCGCCGATAAGTATGTGGGCCAACGGCCGCATCGGTTGGCGGGCCAATTGCCCCGCCCGGACAGCCTCGGTGAGCAGTTGCTCGGTCATGCCCAGGCTGTACCGCTGGGCGACGTCACGAAAGGCCGGCCAGCCGAGCACGCTCGGCGCATCGAGCAGGATCAGCTGGCGCACCTCCGGATCACCGGAGACGTCAAGCCAGGCATCGACCGCGGCCCGGATCGCGTCGGCGGGATTCGCCGCCCCCGACTCGGCGACCAGCGTCGCCATCCGGGCCATCACATCCTGCTCCACGGCCTCGACGACCTCGCCGAAAAGCGTTGCCTTGTCCGCGAATTGGTGGTACATCGCGCCCCGGGTGACACCGGCGGCCGCGACGATCTCCGGCGTCCCCACCTCCGCGTAACCGCGCAGGCCCCACAGCTTGCGGGCGGCCGAGATCAGCGCGTCGCGGGTCGCCGCGGAGCGCTCCTCCTGAGTGCGTCTCTTGATTTCCATACAGCCTGTTGGTAACTTACGAACAGACAGCCTGTTTGTAAGTATACCGTTCGAGGTAGGAGTTATCCATGTCGACGATCGACATTAGTGCGGGAACCATCCACTACGAAGCAACCGGACCCGAGAATGGTCGACCCGTGGTGTTCGTGCACGGGTACATGATGGGCGGTGATCTGTGGCGCCGGGTCAGCGAACGATTGGGTGATCGCGGCCTGCGCTGCATCGCACCCACCTGGCCGCTGGGCGCGCACCCCGAGCCCCTCCGCCCCGGGGCCGATCGGACGATCAACGGCGTCGCCGGCATCGTCGCCGAGGTGCTGGCCACCCTCGAACTCGAGGACGTGGTGCTGGTCGGCAACGACACGGGCGGCGTGGTCACCCAACTCGTCGCCGTGCACCACCCCGAGCGGCTCGGCGCGCTGGTGCTCACGAGTTGCGATGCGTTCGAACACTTTCCGCCGCCGATCCTCAAGCCGGTGATCCTGGCGGCCAAGTCCAAGACGACGTTTAAGACAGTGGCCCAGGCCATGCGCGTGCCGGCGGCACGCAAGCGCGCGTTCGACGGCCTGGCGCACCGCAACATCGACGAGCTGACGGAGGCGTGGGTGCGCCCGGGGCTCTCCGATCCGGCCGTCGCCGAGGACCTGCGCCAGCTCACCCTGTCGATGCGCACGGAGGTCACCACGGGCGTGGCCGCGCGGCTGCATGAGTTCCACAAGCCCGCGCTGATCGCCTGGTCGGCCGATGACGTGTTCTTCGAACTCAGCGACGGCGAACGACTGGCGGCGACCATCCCCAACGCGCGGCTCGAGCTGATCGAGGGCGCGCGGACGTTCTCGATGGTGGACCAGCCGGATCGGCTGGCCGACCTGCTGTCGTCGATCGCGGTGCGCGCCTAGGGGGCCGGCACGCGTCGGCTAGCGTCTTCGCTATGCCAGACGCGACACCACCACTGCACGGCCGGCGGATCCTGGTGACCGGTGGGGCTACCGGTATCGGCGCGGCCGCCGTCGGAGTCCTCACCGAGGCGGGGGCCGAGGTCGTCGCCACCTATCACCAAACTCCGCCGCCGGAAGGTCTCGCGGCTGCGTGGCTGCAGTGCGATGTGCGTGACGCCGGCGCCGTTTCGGCGATGGTGCAGCAAGCCGTCGAGCGCCTCGGCGGGCTCGATGTCCTGGTGAACGCGGCGGGTCTGTGGCAGGCCGGGGTGCCGGGATACATCGGCGGCGACGAGATCTCGTTCCTGTTGGACACCAACGTGAAGGCGACCATCCTCACCAACCAGGCCGTGTACGCGGTGATGAGGGACCAAGATCCCAAAGGCGGCCGCATCATCAACTTCGGATCCTCCGAAGCCGTTATGGGCAGCCCGATCTCGGCTGTCTACGCCGCAACCAAGGGCGCGGTGCAGGCCTGGACGCGATCGGCCGCCAAAGCCTGGGGCGCCGACAAGGTCACCGTCAACGCTTTGGCACCGGCCGTGCAGACGCCCGGCTCGGATCGGTTCCGGGATTTCCTCGGCCCGGACGCGAGCGCCCTCATCGATCAGCAGATGCAGATGATGATTCCGGTCGGCGGGGCGCTGGGGGATCCGACGCGCGACGTCGGGCCGATGCTCGTCTTCCTGGCCGGCCCCGGTTCCGGCTTCATCACGGGCCAACTACTGGCGGTGGACGGCGGCCTGATGATGGTGGGCGGCTAAGCCCGATGGCCGACGACACAATGCAAGCGCTGCTGCGCAAGCGCCTGTCGGACTCGGCGGTCGCCGTGAAACACGGTGATTTGCAATGGAGCTGGAGCGAGTACCTCGGCAAGTCCGCGGCCCGGGCTGCGGCCCTGCTCGGCGCCGCCGATCCGCAACGGCCGATGCACATCGGCGCCCTGCTGGGAAACACGCCTGAGATGCTGGCCCAGATGGCGGCGGCCGGCCTCGGCGGGTACGTACTGTGCGGTCTGAACACGACGCGGCGCGGCGCGGCGCTGGCCGCGGACATCCGGCGGGCCGACTGCCAATTCGTTGTGACCGACGCCGAACACCGGCCATTGCTTGACGGTTTGGACCTCGAGGGGACGCGCATCTTCGATACCTCGACGCCGCAGTGGGAGGAATTCGTCAGCGGCGCCGGCGAGCTGGTGCCCCATCGAAACGTCACCGCGATGGACGCGTTCATGATGATCTTCACGTCGGGAACCAGTGGAAACCCCAAGGCGGTGCCGGTATCACATCTGATGGCCGCGATCGCGGGTCTCAGCCTGACCGACCGCTTCGGGCTCACCGAGCAGGACACGTGCTACGTGTCCATGCCGCTGTTTCACTCCAACGCGGTCGTCGCCGGGTGGGCGCCCGCAGTGGTCTCCGGCGCCGCGATCGTGCCTGCCAAGTTCTCGGCGCGCAACTTCCTCGACGACATCCGCCGCTACGGCGCTACGTACATGAATTACGTCGGCAAGCCGCTGGCCTACATACTGGCCACCGCCGAACGCGGCGACGACGCCGACAACCCGCTGCGGGTGGCGTTCGGCAATGAGGCCAATGACAAAGACATCGAGGAGTTCTCGCGCCGCTTCGGCGTCCAGGTGGAGGACGGGTTCGGCTCGACCGAGAACGCCGTCATCGTGATCCGTGAGCCCGGCACGCCGCCGGGCTCGATCGGCAGGGGCGTCGACGGGGTCGCCGTATACGACAGCGAGACCGTCACCGAATGCGCCGTCGCACGCTTCGATGCCCATGGGGCGCTAGCCAACGCCGACGAGGCGGTAGGTGAGTTGGTCAACACGACGGGATCGGGTTTCTTCACCGGCTACTACAACGACCCGGAAGCGAACGCCGACCGCATGCGCCACGGCATGTACTGGTCGGGCGACCTCGCCTACCGAGACGCCGAAGGCTGGATCTACCTCGCCGGCCGCACCGCCGACTGGATGCGGGTGGACGGCGAGAATCTGGCCGCGGCGCCGATCGAGCGACTCCTGTTGCGGCACAGCGCCATCAACCGTGTCGCGGTGTACGCCGTCCCGGATGCGCGCGTCGGCGACCAGGTGATGGCCGCGATCGTCCTCAACGAGGGCCACGTCATCGACCCCGACGAATTCGAGGCTTTTCTCGATGCCCAACCCGACCTGTCCCCCAAGGCCCGGCCCCGATTCGTCCGCATCGCCGCCGACCTGCCCAGCACCGCGACCCACAAGGTGCTCAAGCGCCAGCTGATCGCCCAGGGAACGGCCACGGGCGAGGGCGAAATCCTGTGGGAGCGCGAACCGCGCGGCACGGCCTACCGGGTCGCATCGGACACGCCTAATCCCCGGGTGCCCGGCGGCGGATCTGCCCCTTCGAGCGTCGCACCCGCTTGACCGGGTCTCGGGTTGTGCCGCTGGCGATCTCGTCACGCAGCTGAGCAATGTTGGAGATCTCGGCATACAAGCCGCGGATCGCGTAGTCGAGGACGGCGAAGGAGAAACGCTGCTCGGGATCGTCGGCCAGGCCGAGTTCACGGGAACGCTGGCGCGACCATAGCGCCTCGTCCAACCGGGCCCGGGTCGCCTCGAGATGCCGCTCCAGCGAATCGATTACGTGCTCGGGATCGTCGCCGCGGGCAAGCCACGTTTTGAGAATGACGGGATGCTTGATGACGACTTGGTCCTGGCCCGGAAAGTGCTGAACCCACCGGTGCAGCGCGTCCAGCCCGGCATCGGTCGTCGCATACAACGTGATGGCACGCTTGCCGGATTGCGCGGGCGACTCGCTGACCATGCCCCGGGCCAGCAACCGGGTCAGTTCGCGCCGCACATGGCTGACTGACGGCGACCAATAGAAGTGGCCGACCGACAGCTCGGCGCGCATCTTGATCTCGCCGGCGGTGAGTTGCTCGTCGTTGGCCGCCAGCACGCCCAGGACGAGGTAGGCGGTTACCGGCAGGCCGTTGCTGGTGCGGGCGGGGCTCACGGCACCCCGGTGAAGTAGGGGAGTGTTACGTCCGCTCCGACGGCATGAAACTGCACCCGCACGCGCATGCCGACGGCCAGGTCATCGGGTGCGACACCGACGATGTTCGTCAGCATTTGATAACCCTCGTCCAGGGTGACGATCGCCGGCGCATAGGGCGGGGCGAACTCCGCGGTGACGGGCCTGTGCACCACCGTCCAGCTGTAGATCTCGCCGGCGCCGCCGCTCTGCTCCCACCGCAATTCGTGCGAAAGGCATTCGCGGCAGTGCTCGGTCGGCGGGAAATTCGACTGGCCGCAGGCGGCGCAGCGTTGATACCGAAGCTCCCCCTTCTGGCAGCCCTCCCAGAACGGGGAACTGACCGGACTGCTGGCATGCGGTACCGGACCGGTCTGCGGCCGCAGGGACTTTCCGGAAGTCATCGCGGTTCGTCTCCGAGGATCAGGACCGTGGTGAACAGCGCGCCCGCTCCCCCGTTGCTGCAGAACGCGATACGCGCGTCGGGCACCTGCAGGTCGCCCGCGTCGCCGCGAAGTTGTTGAACGGCTCGAATGGCCCGCTGCATCATTTGTGGATTGGACCCCGCGTGGCTGAAGGACATGGTTCCTCCGTCGGTGGTGATCGGATGGCTGCCGTCGATGGCGATGTGGCCGTCGGCCACGAACGGTCCCCCTTCGCCCTCGCCGCAGAATCCGAATGCCTCTAGCTGCCGGATGATTTCGAACGAGAACGGGTCGTAGAGCTCCAGCACATCCACGTCGTCGGGGCGAAGGCCGGCGTGGCTGAACGCGCGCTCGGCCGCGCGCCGGCCGACGACGCCGTTGACGTAGTGGCCGTGATCGCCCCGCCGGCCGACGAGATCCCATGCGGGTGGGTGCTGATACGACGGACCGTGGAAGTCCGCGCCGCCGCCCAACACGTAGATCGGCCGGGCCGCGGCGTCCACCTTGTCGATATTGGCCACCACCAGCGCGCACCCGCCTTCGGACGTGGTGGCGCAATCGAGGAGGTGAAACGGATCGGCGACCGGCCGCGACGCGGTGATGTCATCGGTGCTGAACGGGCCGCGTTGGTAATAAACGGCTTCGGGGTTTCGCGATCCGTTGTTGCGTATGGTCGCCGCCACCATCGACAGGTGTTCGCGGGTTGTCCCGTAGAGGTGCATGTGCCGTCGGGCGATGAGCGCGAACTCGGCGGCGGTGAACATCCCCCAGGGCGCGACGAACTCGTTCTCCGGTCTGGTCCACGGTGCGGTGGCCTGGTGGTCGCGGTATTCGCCGGCTTGGGCGGCGACGAGCACCACCACGTCGGCCATGCCGTGCTCGATGGCCGCGGCCGCCTCGGTGATCATGCTCACCCCGAAGCCCAACCCCTGCCAGGCGGGGCCGATGCGCAGGTCGTAGATCAGCGTCGTGGACAGTGGGCCGGCGCTGATTCCGTCGACGTCGTCGAGGCTCAGCCCGGCGTCATCGAGGGCTCCGCGAATAGCCTTGAGCGCCAAGCCGCGTGACGTCTCACCCTCCAGGCGGCGGCCCTGGCGGGTGTTGTGCACCCCGACGATCGCCGCCGTGCGCTTCGACGGGCTAGTTTTCATCCGCGACAACTCCCAGGTAGGTGCCCACTACGTCGTATTTCCGCCCGTCGCGCACGATGGTGCCGATCGTCCTCGTCCGTGCATCGGCATGCGCCGCGCCCGCCTCGACGACGTCGATCCGCACGTCGACCGGACGCGCCGTTTGCGGGTCGGTGATGTCCACGATCATTGCCACGGCGCGCTCACGCTCGTCCCACTCGACGCTGGTGATCCGGTGCCGCGCAGTCAATTCCATCACCACGGAGTCCTGCCGTACCAGGAAGCGCACCGGTGCGCACAGCTCGCCGGCGCGCGGCGGCACGCACAGCGTGATTGCCATGTCACAGGCCCGCCGGCCGCGCGCTGGTGGCCCCGGATGCCCGCAGCTCGGCGAGCTCTCGTTCGCTGCGCCCCAGCAGGCCCGTCAGGACTTCCTCGGTGTGCTGGCCGTACAACGGCGGCACGCGGCGGATCCAGCGCCGTGGCTTCCCGACGAACGCGAAGGGCATTCCGGTGCACAGGAACGAGCCGGCCACCGGGTGGTCGACCGTTTCCCAGAAACCCCGGGCCAGCAGTTGTGGATCGCTCAGCAGTTCCCCCGCCGGGGTGACCGGTGCCGCGGCCACCCCGCCGGCACGCAGCGCGTCGACCGCCTCGGCCACCGTGCGCCGCGCGGCCCAGTCCGAGATGAGCTTGTCGATGTCGTCGGCCCCCGCCCGCCACGCGGCTGCATCCGGCCCGAATTGATGATTGATGAGTTTCGCCAGGGACACGCGGGCGTCGTCGTCGGTCGCGGCGAGCGCGACCCACTCGTCGTCACCCACACAGCGATACACGCCTTGGGGAGTCGCTCCGGGGCCGCGATTACCGTTGCGCCGCAGCTCGATTCCGTTGCGTGAGTACTCCACCACCACTTCGGCGGCCACGTTCAGCGCCGACTCCACCATCGTCGACTCGACGTGCATGCCGGTGCCGTCCCGGTCACGGACGACCAGCGCCACGACCGCAGCGAAGGCCGCGTGCAGGCCCGCGATCGGATCACACACCCCTCGCGGAATCACGGGTGGCCCGTCGGCATGCCCGGTCATCCACGCCATGCCCGTCGCCTGCTCCATGGTTTGCGCGAACCCCACGCGGTCGCGCCACGGCCCGTCGAGGCCGAACGCCGGCATCCGCACCATGATCGCGCGCGGATTGGCGTCGCGTACCGTATCCCACTGCAGGCCAAAGTTTTCCATCACCCGCGGCGAAAAATTCTCGATGACGAGGTCGCTGGCGGCGATGAGATCCAGGGCAATGCCCCGCCCCGCATCGGTGCTGAGCTCGACGCTGATGCCGCGCTTGTTGTTGTTGCTGCACAGGAACACCGGGCCCGTTTCCCACCACTGGTCCCAGTCGGGAGGACGACCGGCGGAGAGCCGCATGCCGTCGGGCCGGCGGACGCCTTCGAGCTTGATGATGTCGGCGCCAAGGGCGCCCAGGAATTGGGTGGCGACGGGCCCCGCCCAGAAGGCGGTTAAGTCGGTTACCCGTATGCCGGACAGCGGAAGTGTGTCGGGTTCGGCGGTGATGGGCCGACCGGGTCGCGGCGGCCACTGCACGCGGCCGTTGTCGGCGCCCAGTTCCGGAGGCCGGCGCGGCGGCATCGTCACGATGGCATCGGCGCGGTACGGCACCCGCGGCTGCAGGCTCCCGGGTTCCGACTCGACGAACACGCCGCGCTCGACGAAGTGGTCGACCTTGGGCAACGTGGCCGGGGTGCCGATGGGGGCCACCGGGATTCGGAAGGCCACCGCGAGGTCGATGATCTCCTGCGTGGTACGGGTTTCCGTCCACTGCGTGACCATGCCGAGGAATTCGTCGCGGCGCTCGACTCGCCCTACGAACGATGCCAGCTCGGCGTCGTCGACCAGATCGGCGCGATCGATCATCACCAGAAAGTCCTGGAACTGTTGCGCGGTAATCGTGCAGTAGCCGACCATGCCGTCGGCCGTGGGGACGATCGACGGCAATTCCAGACTGCGTTGTTGCTGAAGGGAATCCGCCCCCAGCACACTGGCCGACATGGCGGACAGGCCGCCCATCGCGAGGGCCATCGCCTCGTAGGTCGAGAGGTCGACGATCTCACCGTTGCCGCCCCGGGCGGCATGGCGTGCCGCGGCCGCGGCGACCGCCGCGGCAAACGACCCCGCCAGCCACTCGCCCAGCCGGCCGCCCGCTTGCACGGGTTCGTCGCCCGGCCAGCCGCGGCCGGCGGTCGACCCGCACAGCGCTTGCAGGATGAACTCGTTGGCAACCACGTGGTCGTCGACGTACGGACCCGTCAGCCCGAACGGCGTCACGGTGACCACGACGGCCGACGGCCCGGTGTGCGCCGTGATGTCGTCGAGCGTGCAGCCGTCGGTCAGGTCGGTGAACACGACGTCGGCGCCGGCCAGCAGCGCGGCGATCTCGGCGTCGTCGCGGCGGACCACTGACCTCTTGCCCGCCGCCAGGTAACCGAACAGCGCACCGGGGGCGCCCCCGGCCGACCAGCCGCGCATCGAATCACCTTGCGGGGATTCGATCTTCACGACGTCGGCGCCCGCGTCGGCGAACATCTTCGCGCAGTACGACACCGCGATCCCGTTGGACAGCTCCAGCACACGCCAGCCCGCGAACGGCGCCTCGGCGGCCACGCTCAGTTGCCCAGGGTGGTGGCGCGCCCGGCGATGCCGGTGACCTCCGCGGTCACCGGCCCGGGTCCCTGTGCCTGCAGCGCGAACTGCGTCATCCGCGTCCACGTGTCGAGGTCACGCTGGCTGGCGCGGTGGCCGACATGGGTCACCACGTCGACGTCGGTGGCCTGGGCGCGCAGGCAGCCCGCCCGGGCCTGTTCTTTCGGGATGTGCCGGAAGGGGTCGAACGAGTATGCGGCCATGGCGTTTTCGTGGGTGATCTTGTTGATCACCGCGTCGTCGAGGTGGCCCATGGTCTCGATGACGTCCTCGGGCGCAAACGGCCAACTGCTGTCGGAGTGCGGAAAGTCGGATTCCCAGCACAGCATGTCCTCGTTGAACCAGTCCATGTTCTTGACGCCGACTTTGTCGCTGATGAAGCAGGTGTAGAAATGTCGCTTGAACACGTCGGTCGGCCCGCCGTAACCGGGCGGGAACTTCGCCTGCGTCCAGCCCGAGTGCCGGTTGTAGACGTGTTCGGCGCGCCAGAGGAAGTACGGTATCCAGCCGACGTCGCCCTCGGTGAGGGAGAACTTGAGTTGCGGGAAGTCCGCCCAGAATTCGGCCCAGATCAGCTCGGTGAAGGTGAACATGCTCATCATCGACGACGCCGTCATCTGCACGCTGGGCGGGGCGTCGGTCGACACTTGTGCGGATCGCGACGCGGAACCGACGTGGGTGCACAGCACCGTGCTGTTCTCACAGACGGCCTCGAACAGCGGGTACCAGTATTTGGTGTGAATGCTCGGCATTTCCAACGCCTCTGGATTCTCCGAGAACGTCACCGCGTGACAGCCCTTGTCCGCGAGCCGCTTGACTTCCTTGGCCGCTTCGGCCACGTCGTACAGCGGCAGGATGCCGCACGGGATGAACCGTCCCGGGTACGCCGCGCACCATTCGTCGATGTGCCAGTCGTTGTAGGCCTTGATCATCACCAGGTTGACGTCGCGGTCTGGGCCCTGGTTGAGCACCTGGCCCGAGAAACCGGTGAAGTTCGGGAAGTTCAAGCCGGCCAGTTGCCCGCCGGCGTTCATGTCGCGAATCCGTTCGTCGACGTTGAAGCATCCCGGACGCATCTCGTCGTAGCTGCACGCGTCGACGTTGTACATCTCGCGGGGTTTGCCCGCGACGGCGTTGAGGCCCATGTTCCGTCCGCGAATGTCGCCGTAGTACCACTGCTGGACGCCGTCGGGCTCGAGGACCACGCGGGGAGCGCGGTCCTTGTACTTCGCGGGCACGTGCGCGTCGAACATGTCGGCCGGCTCGGCGATGTGATCGTCCACGCTGATCAGGACCAGATCGTCTTTGTTCATGGCGCACTCCTCGCGCGTCGAGATATGACTAGTAGACAATGGTGTCGGTCACAGTGTCAACGGAGGCCACCGGTCGTCCTGCGCCCGCTCGCAATCCGACAATAGCTGTCCCACAATGGCAAATGCCTCTGAACGCGGCCCCATACGGCACCATTGCGCTAGCTTTTTACTTGGACTATTAGTCCATACTGTTTGCGTGGCGTGCCACCATGAGGCATGGCCGGCCCGAGAGGTGATGCATTGGTCGACAAGCCCGTGCGGCCCACCACCGCCGATGTGGCGCGGCTGGCCGGGGTGTCGACCGCGACGGTCAGTTACGTACTGAACAACGCCGAGGGCCGCAGAATCTCCGAGCCGACCCGCGATGCGGTCTACCGGGCCGCCGAACTCCTCGGTTACCGTCCCAACCTCGCCGCGCGCAACCTCGCTCGCGGGAAGAGCGGCGTGGTTCTCTACGTGCTGCCGCACGTGGCGGTCGGAGACATGCCGATGCAGGCCGGCAGCCGGATGACCACCGAATTGGCACGCGTCGGACTGCTTCAGCTACAGATCTTCGAGGCCGAAGACGATCGCCACGTCGTCGAGGCCATCGAGAACCTCGACCCGGCCGCGGTCACGAGCCTGTTCCCGCTGAGCGAGGCCGCCGCGCACGCGGTGAAGGCGGCGGGCGTTCCGCACATCGACGTCGGGACGCTGCCCGCCCTGGGCGACCCGCACCTCTCCGTTGGTGAGCTACGGGTCGAGCACCTGGTGTCACGGGGGCACCGGCGGATCGCTTTCGCGTACACCGGCAACCGCAGGTGGCGCCTCCTGGGCGATTACTGGCTCGAGGGCGTCGCCGGCGCGGCCCTGGCCCGCGACCTTCCGTCGGTCTCCGTCGCCGACGTCACCCAGGACAATGCCGTCGAGGTGGTGACGGGCTGGGTGCGCGACGGCGTCACCGCGGTGTGCGCGCAGAGCGACGAGATCGCGTGCCTGGTGCTGCACGGGATCCGCGCCGCCGGCCTGCGCTGCCCGGCCGACCTCGCCGTGATGGGCATCGACGCCACGCCGATGGCGGCGCTGAGCTCTCCGCCGCTGACCACGGTGGAGTTCAACCCGACCGCCGTCGCCGACGCCGCGATCACCGCCGTCCTGACCGAATTGGGGTATCCCGCCCCGGCGCCCCCGCAGCCGACAGACGTCGCCCGTCTGGTCGTGCGCGACTCCACGTGAACAGCGAATTTCGCCAGAATTCCGTGACGCGGAGCGTTGCCGGAGCCGGGCTGGACATCCAGAGGTTAAGCGCGTAACTTCCGGTAAGTCCCGTATCCGGATACGGGCGGGGCTTCAGGTCGCAAAGACGCGAGGGGATAGCTATGAAGGTGCAGTCGGTTCTCGACGAGATCCGCGAACGACCCGGCACCGGTGAGACGATCGCGGTCGTCGATCCCGCCACCGAGGAACAGGTCACCGAGTTCAAGGATTGCGGGCCGGAAGCCGTCGACGACGCGGTCGCCCGGGCTAAGGCGTCCTTCGAGGCGGGGGTCTGGCACAGCAAGCCGCCCAGCGAGCGGGCCAAGATCCTGTGGCGCGTCGGCGAGCTGATCGATCAGAACGCGGAGTTGCTGGCCGAACTCGAATCGCTCAACGCGGGCATGACTCCGCTGCAAGCGCAGGGAACCGTGACCGTCGGATCCGAGTTTTTCCGTTACTACGCCGGCTGGTGCACCAAGATCGAGGGCATCGCCGCCGACGTGCACACCGGCGGCCTCACCGGCATCGACTCGCATCAGCACGCTTACACGCTCAAGGAACCGTACGGCGTGGTGGGGCTGATATTCCCCTGGAACGGACCGGTTTTCAATTTCTGCGCCAAGCTGGCCCCGGCTCTCGCGGCGGGCTGCAGCAGCGTCGTCAAGCCGGCCGAGGAGACCCCGCTGTCGGCGCTGGTGCTGGACAACATCCTCACCGAGGCCGGGGTGCCCGAGGGGGTGGCGAACCTGCTGCTGGGCTATGGGCACACCGCGGGCGCGGCGATCACCGCGCACCCCGACGTCGAGAAGGTCGCCTTCACCGGTTCGACCGAAGTCGGCCGGGCAATCGTGCACGCGGCGGGCGCGAGCAACCTCAAGAAGGTGACGCTGGAGCTCGGCGGGAAGTCGCCGGTGGTGGTCTTCGATGACGCCGACCTGTCCAAGGCCGTCCCGATGGCGGCGTTCGGCACCTTCATCCACTCCGGCCAGGCGTGCGTGTGCGGGTCGCGCATCTTCGTCCAGCGCGGTATCTACGAGCAGTTCCTGGAGCAATTGGCGAACGTCGCGAACGGACTGCCGCAAGGCGGCCCCAAGGACGAGGGCAGCCTGATCGGCCCGCTGATCAGCGAGAAGCAGCTCACCCGCGTCCTGGGCTATCTCGATCAGGGCCGCTCCGACGGCGTTGAGGTCGTTACCGGGGGCGAGCGAGTGGACCGGAAGGGTTACTTCGTTCGCCCCACCGTGCTGACCAACGTCGCCACGACGAGCCGGCTGTTCCAGGAGGAGATCTTCGGGCCGGTCGTCGCGGTCATCGCGTTCGACGACGAGGACGAGGCAGTGGCCCTGGCCAACGACAGCACGTACGGCCTGGCCGCCACCGCTTGGACCCGCGATCTGGGCCGCGCCCACCGAATTGCCAAGCGGCTCAAGGCCGGAACCGTGGGGCTGAACTGCCAGATGCAGTTCGACCACTCCATGCCCTTCGGCGGTTACAAGCAATCCGGTTGGGGCTACGAGTCCGGCAAAGCGGGTCTCGAGACCTACCTGCAGACGAAGGTCGTCTGGGCGCAGATGTAGTCGTCTCGGCGCCAGGCGCTAGTCGGCCGGCTCGTAGCGCAGCATCGTCACGTCGTGCTCCTGGTAGTCAAAGAACACCGGCCGCACCCGCATTCCGACCCGAAGATCGGCCGGATCGACGTTGACCATCTCGGTGGAAAACCTTGGGCCCTCGTCCCATTCGACGATGGCGAGCAGCTGCGGCACGGCGTCGGCGAAGTGCGGGCTGACGGGCCGATGGGCCACAGTGTAGGAGTACAAGGTGCCCATGCCGGAGATCTCGCGCCATTCCAGATCGTCGGCCAGCGTGCGGGGCGCACGCACCCGCGGATAGAACACGTAGGACCGCAGCGACGGCGAATACTGGATGACGATGCGATGTTCGGCGAGCGCATCCCAAAACGGCGCCGTAGTAGGCGTTTTGACGGGCATTGGGCGTTCGAATTTCATCGTCAGTCCCCTTGCAGGATAAGCGTCGTCTGCTCGGACAGGATGCCGCCGTTGCCGGACACGAAGGCGCGGTTGCAGTCGGCCACCTGCGCCGCACCCGCGCGGCCCATGATCTGCCGGGCGGCGTCGCAGACGTGGTGCATCCCGCCGGCCAATCCGGCTTGGCCGAAGCCGAGCTGGCCGCCGGCGGTGTTGAGCGGAAAGTCGCCGCGGAAGGTCAGGTCGTGGTTGGCGACGAACTCCATGCCCTTGCCCTTTTCGCAGAAGCCCGCGTCCTCCAGCGACAGCAACACGGTGATGGTGTAGCAGTCATAGATCGACACCATGTCCATCTGCTCACGCGTCAGCTCGGTCATGGCGAAGGCGGTGTCGGCGGCGGCGGCGATCGGCGTGGTCAGTAGGTCCGCGGCATACGTCGGGGTCTTGAACGGCACGTGCTCACCGAAGCCCTTGATCCACACCGGGCGATGCCGGGCCCGGCGGGCGAGGTCGGCGTTGGCGACGACGACGGCGGCCCCCCCGACGCACGGCATCACGATTTCCAGCATGTGCAACGGGTCGGCGATCACCGGGCTGGCCAGCACGTCGTCGATGGTGAGCGGTTTGTCCTTCCAGATCGCGCCTTCGGTGTGGTTGGCGTTCACGCGGGTGTCGACGACGAGCTTGGCCATCGCGCGCTCGTCGTAGCCGTGGATTGCCGCGTAGCGTTGCGCCACCTGGCCGTACGGGCCGTTCTGGCCAAGGTTGCCGTAGGGTATTTCGAATTCCGCTTGCGGAGAGCCGTATTGGTTGCTGGACGAGCCGAAGAACATCGCGTCGATAATGGGCCTGGGCTTCTTCTTCGACGACGGCGTGATGTAGCGGGCGGGCAGCGCGCACAGGACGGCGTCGCAGATGCCGAGTTCGACGGCCGCGGCCGCCCGCCACACCATGGCCGCGGCGCTGGCGCCGCCGAGGTCGACATGCTCGGCGAATCGCGCTCCCACGCCCAGGTATTCGGCGATCGTGGAGGGCACGAAGATCTCCGACTCGGCCAGGTGTGATGCGACGATCCCGTTGACGGCCTCGCCGGGCAATCCGGCATCCTCGAGCGCGGCCGCAGCGAGTTCGGCCCATTGCTCGATGACGAACGGCGCCGGCGAAGCCTTGTTCAGGCGTTCGGGCGGGAGTTCTACATACCCGACGATCGCCGCATCTCCACGTAATCCCATGTGCTGTCCTACTTTCGGGGCAGGCCGAGAATCATCTGGGCGATGATGTTCAGCTGGATCTCCCGGGTGCCGCCGCCGATCAATTCGGCGGGCAGGTGCAGATACGGCTGCACGACGGCGGGTTCCGAATCGGAGACCATCGCGGTCTGCCCGGTCAACTGCAGTGTGGCCTGGAAGGTGCGTCGCAGCAGCACGTTCATTGCCACCTTGGCGATGCTGGAAGCCGGGCCGGAGGCTTGGCCGTCAAGCAGCCGGATTGTTTCCCGAACGCCGAGGGCCTTGATGGCGTTGGTGTACGCGTCGAGCTCGCCGAGCTCGCGCAGCGCGTCATCACGGTCCGGTCCGGGTCGCGCCGCGAGCACCCGCAGCGCGGCCGCCCTGTCGAACTTGACGTAGCCGCTGATCGCCGAACGCTCTTCGGCCATCGTGGCGATCGCGAGATTCCAGCCGTCGGTCGGATCGCCCAACAGCATGTCGTCGGGCACGAACACGTCGTTGAGGAAGACCTCGTTGAAGTGCGCATCGCCGGTGGCCGTCTTGATCGGCTGGACTTCTATCCCGGGCGATCGCATGTCGAGAATGAAATAGCCGATGCCGCGGTGCTTGCTCGCGGCCGGATCGGTGCGCGCCAGCAGCGCGCCGAAATCCGCGCGGTGCGCCGCCGACGTCCAGATCTTGTGCCCGCTGACGCTCCAGCCGCCGTCGACCTTGGTTGCCCGCGTCGCCAGCGCGGCCAGGTCGGACCCGGCCCCCGGCTCGCTGAACAGCTGACACCAGGCGATCTCGCCGCGCTGGGTCGGTGGGATCAGCTTGTCCTGCAAGTCTTTTGGTGCGGCGCGGAGCACCGACGGAAGGATCCACTCGGCGATGCCCAACGAAGGCCGGACCAGGTCGCGTCGCTTGTCGAATTCCTCGTCGATGATCAACTGCTGCAGGGGGCTGGCGTCGACTCCCCACGGTTGCGGCCAGTGCGGCGCGATCAGACCGGCCTCGGCGATGGTGGTGCGCTGCGGACCGGTTTCGAACTCCGGGTAGTCGCCCTGTCGCCCCGGCTGGTCGTTGCGCAGTTGCAAAGCGGCGTCGAGGGTTTCGGCCACCCGGGAACGGAACTCCGATTCCGCGTCGCCGAGGTTGACCGACATGTCGCGCTGCTGGGTACACGTCAGCTCGCCCAGGCGGCGGGCCCAACGATTCGCCGGCCCGATCGATGCGGCCAGACTGGTGGCCCGTCGCCAATACAGGTGCAGGTCGTGTTCCCAGGTGAAGCCGATGGCACCGAACATCGTCAACGAATCGAGTACCAGGTCCGGCGCCGGCGAGATCGCCAGCACGGCGGCGCCGGCCGCGGCCAGGCGGTGCTGGTCAAGCGATTCGTCGACCGCGCGCACCGCGTCCCAGGCCGCCGCGGTGGCCAGTTCGCTGTTGACCAACAGCATCGCGGCGTGGTGTTGCAACGCCTGGAAGGTTCCGATCACCTTGCCGAATTGCTCTCGGGTTCGCAGGTGCGCGGTGACCACCTCGACGCACCACTGCGCGATACCCGCGGTCACGCTGGCGACGAAGCCCAGGGCGGCACACGCCGCACGGTCCACGTCGATGCCGGTGAGCACGTCGGCCTCTTCCGCGCGATGCTCGGCGAGCCGCAGCGTGCCGGCATCGGCGACGAGGTCGGTGCCGTGCACGGATTCGACTGTTGCCGTTGGCTTTCCGGTGTCGACGAGAACCCACACGACGCCGCCGTGCGGGCGGCGGGCGCCGATCAGGATCAGCCGTGCCGCACACGCGCCCATCGTCACGCCCGACGCTCCGCTGACCACCCATTGCGGGCCATCGGCGCGCGCGAGAAAGTCGCCGTTGTCGGGCAGTACGACCGCGGCGGGTGTTCCGGATGCGAGGTCGCGCAGCAGCGATTCCGCCTGCGGCGTGGGGTCTGCCAGCATCGCGACGGCTCCCGCCGTCACCGTCGGAAGCAGCGGTCCGGGCAACAGCGCCTTGCCGGCCGACTCCAGGACGCAGGCGGCGTCGATCAGCCGTCCGCCCTGGCCGCCGAGGTGTTCCGGAAGGTGAACGGCGTGGAAGCCATTGGTGACCAACGCATCCCACCATCCGGGGAGCTTGCCGGCCGCCAGCGCATCGAACTCGTCGCGCGTCGAAGAGATCGGGGCGTGCCGGCCGGCGAACCGGCCAACCGCGTCGCTGAGTTCCTGCTGCTCCGGGGACAGGCCAAGCGGCATCGAAGACTGCTACCCTTTCCCCTTACAAGACGAACCGTCTCGTCTTGTGGCAGATTACGGGGCGGGTCGGGATATGTAAAGCGCGCCCGATCCCGAGGGACTCTGAGAGGCGAGGATCACCGCATGCCAAGCGATCTCGCGCCGCGGCGCCGCAGCGAGAAATCCCGCACCGCGATCGTCACCGCCACGCGCGAACTGCTTCTCGAGCGTGGATTCGACGGTTTGACCATCGAAGCGGTCGCGGCGCGGGCCGGTGTGGGAAAGCAGACGATCTATCGCTGGTGGCCCAGCCGCCCCGCGCTGGTCGCCGACGTCATGCTCGAAGACGCCGACAGGATCCTGGCGTCGGTGAACCACACCGGCGACCTGGCCGACGACCTCGTGGCATGGGTGCGCAAACTCGTCACAAGCCTGACCACGGCCCGCGGCT
>NZ_MBET01000077.1:0-603 GCF_001954215.1 Mycobacterium sp. IS-2888 | reverse complement strand
AAGGAGATAGCCAAGATGGCAACACGTTTTATGACTGATCCGCACTCGATGCGGGCGATGGCGGGCCGCTTTGAGATGCATGCTCAGACGGTGGCCGATGAGGCGCGCAAGATGTGGGCGTCCTCGCAGAACATCGCTGGCGCTGGCTGGAGTGGTCAGGCCCAGGCGACGTCCTACGACACCATGGGTCAGATGAATCAGGCGTTCAACAACATCGTGAACATGCTGCACGGGGTTCGCGACGGGCTGATCCGCGACGCGAACAACTACGAGACCCAAGAGCAGGCCTCGCAGCAGATCCTGAGCCACTAGCCCTTTCATTCGTTAGGAGAACACCGATATGACGATCAATTACCAGTTCGGCGATGTCGATGCCCACGGCGCGCTGATTCGCGCGCAGGCCGCTTCTTTGGAGGCCGAGCACCAGGCCATCGTTCGCGATGTGCTTGCTGCTGGTGACTTCTGGGGCGGTGCGGGTTCGGTGGCTTGCCAGGAGTTCATCACCCAGTTGGGTCGTAACTTCCAGGTGATTTACGAGCAGGCCAACGCCCACGGCCAGAAGGTGCAGACCGCCGGCAGCAACATGGCCAGCACCGACAGCGC
>NZ_MBET01000076.1:0-29505 GCF_001954215.1 Mycobacterium sp. IS-2888 | reverse complement strand
CGCAACTTGATTACCAAGCACGCCAAAGGAAACCGCGCCGCCATCGATATCTTGTTTCACCAGCTCGAGATCGAACCCCCGCTGACCAGGTTCGAGCTCGAGCCCGTCGGCTACGCGCTTTTCGAAATCCTCGAGCGCTCCGACTTCCCGAGGGTCGCCGCCGTGATCCGTTCCGATCGAGACTTCCCTACCAAGTCATGGTTGGTTCGTTGGATCGGCCGATTCAAAACCGAAGAAGCCAAGGAGCTAGCCGTAAGCCAACTTCCCAATCCTGCGACGCGCGATGCAGCCATGGCGGCCTTGGTGCGCCAGAAGGCCACCGGCGTGCGCGACGCCGTTGCCGTCTACCTCGACAATGAACACGAAGTGTTCCGCAAGGAAGCACGCAAGACCCTCGACAAGCTTCCGAAGGACTAGCGACCCTTACGCGGCTGCCACACCACAAGGGCGGTGCTCTTGGGCACCACCGCGACATCACGGCGCTGGTTGGCGCGCAATACCGCTATTTCCTCCGACATTTCCTTCAGCCGCGACTGCAGCGCCTCGACCTGATTGGTCAGCTCGATGATCCGCTTGATGCCGGCGAGGTTGACGCCCTCGTCCTGGGACAGCCGCTGCACCTCGCGCAGCAGATCCACGTCGTGCTGCGAATAACGGCGCCCCCCACCGGAAGTCCGGCGCGGGCTGACCAGGCCGAGGCGGTCGTAGGTCCGCAGGGTCTGCGCATGCATGCCGGCCAGTTCGGCGGCCACCGAAATCAGGAAGGTCCGCGCGTCGTCTCGCTTGGGGTTCTTGGCCATCAGCGATTACCTGCCCACCCGGCCCGGGGATTGAAGCCACTGGAGCGCTCGGCCTCCGCGTACGCCTCCAGGGCCTCCTGGGCGGCGCCTTCCACGTTCGGCGGGACGGCGACCTTGACGGTCACGAGTAAGTCCCCGCTGCCGCCGCCGCGCTTGGGCACGCCGCGTCCACGCACCCGCAGGATTCGGCCGTCGGCGGTGCCCTTGGGCACCCGAACACCCACCTTGCCATCCAACGTTGGCACCGAAAGCGTTGAGCCCAAAGCCAATTCGGTGAAGCTAACCGGGACGGTCACGGTGAGGTCGTCGCCGTCACGGCCGAAGATCTTGTCGGGCCGCACATGCACGGTCACATACAGGTCGCCGGACGGGGCCCCCCGCAACCCGGCCTCGCCCTGCCCGGCGAGCCGGATGCGCTGTCCGTCCTCGACACCCGGCGGTATCCGCACGTTGATGGTGCGGGTACGCGTGGTGACGCCGGTGCCCTTGCACTCCTCGCAGGGGTGCTCGATGATCGACCCGCTGCCCCGGCAATCGGTGCAGGGCTCGGAAAAGCCGAAAGCGCCCTGATTCCGGCTGATTACGCCGGAGCCGTTGCACGTCGGACACACCTTCGGGCTAGTGCCCGGTCGCGCGCCACTGCCGTGGCAGTTGGTGCACGGCGCGGGGCTGGTCAGCCGCAACGGCATCGCGACGCCCTTGGCGGCCTCGACGAAATCCAGCTCTGTCTCGGTCTCCAGATCGTTGCCGCGCCGCGGCCGGCTGGGACGTGCGCTGGCGCCGCGACCGAACAGGCCGCCAAAGAGGTCGCCGATGTTGGTGCCGCCGGTTCGGCCCGCGGCGTCGAACAAATCGTTGAGGTTGAACTCGGCGCCGTCACCGCCGACGTCGAAGCTGAAACCGCCGGTGTCGAACCTGCGGCCACCGAAGCCGCCGCCGGCGAACAGCCGGCGGGTTTCGTCGTATTCCTTGCGCTTGGCGGGATCCGACAAAACGTTGTGTGCCTCCGACACCGCCTTGAATCGCTCGCCGGCGGCGGGGTCGTCGGGATTCGCGTCCGGATGCAAATCGCGCGCTAGCTTGCGGTAGGCACGCTTGATCTCCTCGGGACTGGCGTCGGAGGAGACGCCCAGCTCCTTGTAGAAGTCCTTTTCGACCCATTCACGCTGGGCCATTTTGCGCCACCCCCTCCCACCTTTCTCTTCGGTTGTTGTCTTGATTCTGAGCCTTATTCACCTGAGGCGTCGGCGTTATCGTCCGCATCGGCCGGCTCGGCTTCGGCCTCGCTTTCGACGGGTTCGCCAGCGGCGGCCGAGCCTTCGCCGTCCTCGGCGACCGTGTCCACCACGCCGACGAGCGCGTGGCGCAGCACGTTCTCGCCCAGCCGGTAGCCCTGCCGCATGACCGTGCCGATGACCGGTTTGGAGCCCTCGCCGCCGTCGCCCTCGTGCTGCACCGCTTCGTGCAGCACCGGGTCGAAGTCTTCGCCCTCGGCGCCGAACGCCGTCAGGCCGAGCCCGGTCAGCGCGCTCATCAGCTTGTCGGCGACCGACTTCAGCGGGCCCGAGTCGAGATCGCCGTGCGCGCGTGCCCGATCGAGATCATCGAGCACGCCCAGCAATTGGCTGACCACGGTGGCCTTGGCCCGATCTGCCGCCGCCTGCTGATCGCGCAGCGCCCGCTTCCGGTAGTTGGCGAAATCAGCCTGCACGCGCTGCAGATCGGCGGTCAGCTCGGCGACCTTGGCTCCCGACTGGTCGGCCTTGTCGCCGGCCGGCGGCGCCGCCCCTCCCGGCCCCGAACCAGAAGGGGTGCCGGGAGGGACGTGCCGTACTTCGCCGGTCTCGGGATCGATCCGCCGTTTGTCGGTAACCGTTACCTGTTCCTGCGGGTTGCCTTCGGTCACTTGGCCTCCCGGTCGTCGTCGACCACCTCCGCGTCCACGACGTCGTCAGCGGAGCCGGATCCGGCGCCCCCACCGGGCTCGCCGCCACCGGCCTGCGCGGACTCCGCCTGGGTGGCCTCGTAGATGGCCTGTCCGAGCGCCTGAGACTCCTGACCCAGCTTCTCCATCGCCGCCTTAATCGCGGTGATGTCGGTGCCGCCGAGCGCCGACTTGGCTTCGGCCACAGCGGCGTCCACCTTGTTCAGCGTGTCCTCGGGGACCTTCGAGCCGCCCTCGGCCTCACGCTGCTCCTTGACGAACTTCTCGGTCTGGTAGACCAGCGTCTCGGCCTGGTTGCGAACGTCGGCCTCCTCGCGACGCTTGCGGTCCTCCTCGGCGTGCGCCTCGGCGTCCTTGATCATCCGGTCGATCTCCTCCTTGGAAAGGCCGGAGCCCTCCTGGATCTTGATCGTGTTCTCCTTGCCGGTGCCCTTGTCCTTGGCCGTGACGTGCACGATGCCGTTGGCGTCGATGTCGAAGGTGACCTCGATCTGCGGGACGCCGCGCGGAGCCGGCGGGATACCGGTCAGCTCGAAGCTGCCGAGCAGCTTGTTGTGCGAAGCGATTTCGCGCTCACCCTGGTAGACCTGGATCTGCACCGACGGCTGGTTGTCGTCGGCCGTGGTGAAGGTCTCCGACCGCTTGGTCGGGATCGTGGTGTTGCGCTCGATGAGCTTGGTCATCACGCCACCCTTGGTCTCGATACCCAGGCTCAGCGGCGTGACGTCAAGCAGCAGAACGTCTTTCACCTCACCCTTGAGGACACCCGCCTGCAGCGCGGCACCCACGGCGACGACCTCGTCGGGGTTGACGCCCTTGTTGGGCTCCTTGCCGCCGGTCATCTCCTTGACCAGATCCGACACTGCGGGCATCCGGGTGGAACCACCCACCAGCACGACGTGGTCGATCTCGGACACCGAGATGCCGGCGTCCTTGATCACCGACTGGAAGGGCTGACGGGTGCGGTCGAGCAGATCCTGCGTGATCTTCTGGAACTCGGCACGGGTCAGCTGCTCGTCGAGGAACAGCGGGTTCTTGTCGGAGTCAACGGTGATGTAGGGCAGGTTGATCGAGGTGCTCTGCGAACTCGAGAGCTCGATCTTGGCCTTCTCGGCGGCCTCACGCAGCCGCTGCATCGCCATCTTGTCCTTGGTCAGGTCGATGCCGCTGGTGCCCTTGAACTTGTCGACGAGCCAGTTGACGATGCGGTCGTCCCAGTCGTCGCCACCGAGGTGGTTGTCACCGCTGGTGGCACGGACCTCGACGACGCCCTCGCCGATCTCCAGCAGCGAGACGTCGAAGGTGCCGCCACCCAGGTCGAAGACCAGGATGCGCTGCTCCTTCTCGCCCTTGTCCAGCCCGTAGGCCAGCGCGGCGGCGGTCGGCTCGTTGACGATGCGCAGCACGTTCAGGCCGGCGATCTGGCCGGCCTCCTTGGTCGCCTGACGCTGGGCGTCGTTGAAGTAGGCGGGTGTGGTGATGACCGCGTCGGTGATGTCCTCACCGAGGTAGGCCTCTGCGTCGCGCTTCAGCTTCATCAAAACGCGGGCGCTGATTTCCTGAGCGGTGTATTTCTTCCCGTCGATCTCGATGGACCAGTCCGTGCCCATATGCCGCTTGACCGACCGCACCGTGCGGTCGACGTTGGTCACCGCCTGGTTCTTGGCGGGCTGGCCGACGAGCACTTCGCCGTTACGCGCGAACGCGACGATCGACGGAGTTGTCCGTGAGCCCTCCGAGTTTGCGACGACGACAGGGTCGCCACCCTCGAGTACTGCGACGACGGAGTTGGTGGTCCCGAGGTCGATACCGACCGCACGAGCCATAGTGATTCCTCCTGAGTGTGTAGAGCTTTTTTGGTGGCACTATGCTGAGTGAACCCCACTCAAGCCTGCCCTTTCGGGCTTCCGGGTGTCAACCCAGAATTGAGCCTGGGTCACTCAACTTGTTGCTCATCTTAACGGTGGGCGGAGGCGTCTTGTTCCCGGGGTCCGCTCCGGATTCCGCCGAGATTGCCGCCATGGTCGTGGCGGGCGTCCACAATCGCGACCCTCACGGCAATCTCGGCGCAGAGGGCGCGCCTGAGCTCTCAGAACCCGAAGTCGCCGCCGCCGGAGTCGGACCCGCCGCCTGAGTCGAACCCACCGCCGGAGTCCGACCCACCGCCGAAGTCGAAGTTGCCGCCGCCGGAGTCCGACCCACCGCCGGAATCGGACCCCCCGCCGAAGTCGAAGTTGCCGCCGCCGGAGTCGTAACCGCCGCCGAATCCGACCTCGCCACCGGAACTCGAGTAGCCCCCGTCAAATCCGACGTTTGCCTGCTGGCTGTCGTAGCCGGCGGATTGACCGCTGGTGGAGCCCGAGTCCGCGAACGCCGAATCCCGGCCCGCCTCGAAGCCGCGCTCGTAGCCGCCGTAGCCGCCGCTCCAACGGTCGTCCAGCAGCGCGTCCAGCACCACCACATCGGCGAGACCCCAGCCCCAGCCCGGACCCCAGAACGCGTAGGGGTAGTAGCCGGGATTGAAGAACATCCCGTTGTAGTAGCCACCGCCGTAGTAATGCGGGTAGCCCGGTTGCGGCACTGCCCGGTAGTCGTTGTTGCTGATCGTGACGTACTGCCCAGTGTCCGGGTTCTTCGCCCGCACCTGGGCCTGCTTGGGGTCTTCTTCCGGGTTCGCCGCATACTTCTCCGGGTTGAGCTTCCGGTCGGCCTTGTCCACCGTCGACCGCACCGCCCTGAGGTGTGCCAGAGCCGCGGTGTAGTCCCCTGTCTCGGATGCCTTGCGGGCATCGTGCAGGCCGGCGTTGGCCTTCAGCTGCTCGGCGCTGACGTCCGGGGTGCTCTCGGCGAGCACCGCGTTGTCGAGGTCGGCGACGTCGGATTCCGCCGCGATCAGTTCCTGCTTGAACTGCTCTCGCGCCTCGGAGTCCTTGCGGCGCTTACGATTCCGGCTCGCGACGAACGAGACTAAACCGATCGTCGCTAGGACGAGGGCGACGATGGTCAGCAGCACCCACAGCCACGTCCAGCTGGCGTGCTTCTGGTGCACCACCGGGGAGCTCGTTGCCGGCGCGCCGGGAGCCACCTGCACTGCGGTCAGCCTGGCGACGAACTGACGGGCCGCGCCGCGGGGGTCATTGCGGTTGTCCCTGGCCGCCTGGCCCATGAGTCGGTCGACGTTGTCCGCCACCGCCTTCGGCACGTTGTAGGCGCGCACGTGGTAGCCCTTGGCGTCGATGACCAGGATGACGCCGCTGAAGTCGGGATTGCGACGCACCATGACGTCGTGAATGGCGTCCGGGGTGGTGACGCCGGTTTGGGCGGGTGCCACCGCCGCCACCCAGACCGGCGGTGCCGAACTCCACGTCCACCGGCCGGTGAGGATCTGCTCATTCAAGGTGTCGGGGTTCTGCAACGGCGGGCTGGCCGCCGGGTCGGCCACCACGTGCGTCTGGGCGTTGAACTTGGCCACCAGCGTGTCGGTGTAGGTGTCGGCGTGCGCCGGCGAAGCCAGCAGCGCGGCCAGCGCCAAAATGAGCGGGAGCGCCAGGAGGCCACCGAATCGTCGTGTCACTTTTCTCCCGTCGTCAGACCCCGCTGGGTTCGCCTATTCCCGCCGATCGAACCACAACGCGAACGCGCGAGCTTTCGTTCCCGCTGACGAGCGCGCGGCAAACCCATGGGTTAGCCTGAGCTTTCCCGAAGCCACCACGGCAGGAGCTCGATGCCAGAGCCAGACAGCGCCACCGTGCGGCTCGCGCGCGAAGACGCGGGCTATCACAAGGGCCTCAAAAATCGCCAGATACAAATGATCGCCCTCGGTGGCGCCATCGGGACGGGCCTTTTCCTCGGTGCCGGTGGGCGGCTCGCGTCGGCGGGGCCCGGGCTGTTTCTGGTCTACGGGATCTGCGGCATCTTCGTCTTCTTGATCCTGCGCGCGCTCGGCGAGCTGGTGCTGCACCGCCCGTCGTCGGGATCGTTCGTGTCCTACTCCCGCGAATTCTTCGGGGAGAAGCTGGCTTTCGTCGCGGGCTGGATGTACGTCCTCAACTGGTCGATGACGGGCATCGTGGATACCACGGCGATCGCGCACTACTGCCACTACTGGAAGACGTTGCAGGCCGTTCCGCAGTGGGCCCTCGCGTTGATCGCGCTCGTCCTGGTGTTGTCGATGAACCTGATCTCGGTCAAGGCCTTCGGTGAGCTGGAGTTCTGGGCCTCGCTGGTCAAGGTGCTGGCGCTGGTGACCTTCCTCGTCATCGGCACGGTCCTTGTGGTCGGGCGCTTCAAGGTCGACGGGCGTGACACCGGGACGGGGCTATGGGACAGCCATGGCGGCCTGTTACCCACCGGCCTGCTGCCCTTGGTGCTGGTTACCTCGGGGGTCGTGTTCGCTTACGCCGCAATCGAATTGGTCGGCATCGCGGCCGGAGAAACGGCCAACCCGGAGAAGATCATGCCGCGCGCAATCAACTCGGTGGTGTTTCGCATCGCGGTCTTCTACATCGGGTCCACGGTCCTGCTGGGTCTGCTGCTGCCCTACACCGCCTACCGCGACCACGTCAGCCCGTTCGTGACGTTCTTCTCCAAAATGGGTTACAGCGGCGCGGGCAGCGTGATGAACCTCGTGGTGCTCACCGCCGCGCTGTCGAGTTTGAACGCGGGGCTGTATTCGACGGGCCGGATCCTGCGATCGATGGCGATCAACGGCAGCGGCCCCAAGTTCACCGCGCCGATGTCGAGGAACGGCGTGCCATACGGCGGGATCCTGCTCACCAGCGCGGTCGGTTTGTTGGGCATCGTGCTCAACGCCGTCAAACCGAGCCAGGCCTTCGAAATCGTGCTCCATGTCGCCGCCGTGGGCATCGTGTTCGCGTGGGGGACGATCGTCGCGAGCCAGCTGCAGCTTTACCGGTGGGCGAAGGCCGGAAGGTTGGAACGGCCGAATTTCCGGATGCCCCTGTCGCCGTACAGCGGCTACCTCACGCTGGCCTTCCTGGCCGGCGTCGTGGTCCTGATGTTCTTCGACAAGGTGCAGGGCCCGTGGCTGCTCGGCGCGACGATCATCGGTGTGCCCGGGCTCATCGGCGGTTGGTTCCTGGTCCGCGGCCGGGTGCGGGCCGCCGCCCTCGACGCGATCCCGGCCCTACCGCCGACCGACCCCTCCGTGGCGGCATAGGACACGCACCCGTGTCACACCGCGATAAACCTGCGCCATCGGCTCGATATCGATAACCGCCCGCCTGCAGCAACTTTCGTTATGTCGGCCGTACGCTGATTTCCTGATATCTGAGATCCTCGGGGAGTAACGCGTGCAGTTATCGCGGAAGGCGCAGCGGAGTCTGGCCGGTGGCTCGCTGCTGCTCGTGGCCCTGCTGGCGAGTCTTGAGTTGGTTTCCGGCTGCAGCTCCGTCATCGAAGGCAGGCCGATCGCCAAGCCCGGTACCGGGCCGACGGAACCGTCCTTCCCCACGACGACGTCGAGCCCCACGACGACGTCGAGCCCCTCGCCGGGGTCGTCGACGCCCCCCACCAGCCCGACGCCGGGGAGCCCGACCGCGCCGGCCGGGGCCATTCCGCTGCCGCCCGACAACAACGGCTACGTCTTCATCGAAACCAAGTCCGGTGTGACCCGCTGCCAGATCAACAAGGACAGCGTCGGGTGCGAGGCACCGTTCACCAACTCTCCGCTGCAAGACGGCGAGCACGCCAACGGCGTCAGCATCACCTCGGCCGGTTCCGTCGAGTGGGTGCTGGGCAACCTGGGGGCCATCCCGACCGTCACCATCGACTACAAGACTTACGCGGCCCAGGGCTGGACGATCAACGCCAGCAGCGACGGAACGCGGTTCACCAACGACCACACTGGGCACGGAATGTTTGTCAGCGTCGACAAGGTGAACACGTTCTGAGCTGACCCGCTGGAGGGGTCAGTACCATCGGTGCCGTGGCACGCACTGGCCCGCCGGACGACTTCCACAATGAACCGACCCGCCATGCGGGTTTTGGCATGGGTGAGCGGCCGCCATCCACCGAAGCGGCCCCCACCGGCCAGGCCCCCGGAGAACCTCCGCCCGGGGAGTACCAACCGGATCAATCCGTCGATCCGTTCGACGAGGATTCCGAGCCCACCGCCTGGTATCGCAGGCCGGTCATGCTGCTCGGGTGGGCCTTGCTCGTCCTGATCCTGATCGCGTTGATCGTTTTCGGCATCACGCAGCTGCTCGGCGGACAGCAGGGCACCAGCCACGTCCCGAGCACCAGCACGACCACGCCCACCAGCACAACCACCACCACCACGACATCGCCGAGCACGACGACCGAGTCACCGCCGAGCAGCAGTGGGGTGGAGCCGCCGGCCCAACAGCCGACCCAGCAGCCCACGCAGCAGCCCTCGCAGCAGCCCTCGCATCGGCATCACATGCCGTCGCTTCCGCCGGTGATCACCATTCCGGGCGGGCCAACCATGACGGTCCCGCCCGCCCTGCGCTGACGGCAGGTCGCGATGCGATCAAGGTTTGGTCGCTGATCGGTGCCGGCGCGCGTGGCAGCGGGCTACGGGTACTGCCCGCCGATACCGTCACGGCCATGACTAGCTACGCGCCGCCGCGTGCGATCGGCGTGATCGGGGGAATCCAAGAGCCTGAGCCGGCGGAGTCGGTCCCGCGCTGGCGCAAACTCATCGCGTTGGTCGGATGGGGCGTCCCCATCGCGGTGCTCGTCGCACTCAACATCTGGGGAGTCCTGCAGCTCGCCCAGGGTCCCTCCATGTCAGCGCCGGTAATCGAGACCACGCCGACGACCGCCGCGCCCTTCGCTCCGCGGCCTCGACCGATGCTCGACGACACGGCCACGGCCGCGGGAGCAACCATCGACTCGCCGGCGCCCGAGGCTTTCCCGGAGGTACCCTCGGTCGTCACGTCGCCGCCGCCCGAGGCTTTCCCAGAGGTGCCCACGATGATCACGTCGCCACCACCAATGACCGAGGTCAGCTTGCCGCCAGGCCGGTGATGCGGCGGCGCACCTAGACTCGCCAGCGAGACAACGGACACGGGGGTGCGCGATATGGGCGAGTCGCTCGGATTGTCGCTGGGCGTGGCCAACTTGGTCGCGGCCCGCGAGGGCACCGCCCCGCTGGTCCGCAAATCGGTGCTGACGCTGTATAACGACCGACCGTCCGAAGTTGGCCTGCCAGAACAGAATCCGAACCCAGCCGGCCTGGTGATGCGTGGATTCGTGGAGCGGGTCGGAGATCGGGCTCCGTTGGTGGCAGCCGACGGAAGCAAATACTCCGGCGAGGCCCTGACCGTCGAGGCGCTCGAGGGGATGGCGCGCGCGGCCGGCTACGGCTCACCGGTCACCGTCGCGGTCCCCGCGTATTGGTCCGAGGCGCAGTACGACGCGCTGCGCGCCGAGTTTTTCGCCCAGCCGACGCTGGCTGCCAACGGGGTGGCGCCAGCATTGATCTCCGACGCCACGGCCGCGCTGACGGCGCTGCGCGCAAAACCCGGATTTCCGACCGCCGGCACCGTCGCTCTGTGCGACTTCGGCGCGGGCGGCACCAGCGTCACCCTGGCCGACGCGGCGACGAACTCGCAGCAGGCCGGCCCTTCGGTCAGGTATACGGAGTTCTCCGGCGACGCCATCGATCAGCTGATCCTCGACCACGTGCGGTCGGCGGCCGACGCGGACACCACTCGGGCAGCCGCCGGCGTCACTCGGCCTTGGTCGCTGACCCCCTTGCTCGTCGAATGCCAGCGCGCCAAGGAACATCTTTCGGCGGCGACGATGGCCACGATCCACGACGGTTCGGGCCGGGATGTCACCCTGTCGCGCAGCGAGTTCGAGCAACTCATTTCCCAGCCCCTGGATCGATTCGTCGGCACCGTCGAAGAACTGTTGCGGCGCAACGGAATTGCGCGGTCCGACCTCTCCGCACTGGCGATTGTCGGCGGCGGCGCGAGCATCCCGCTGATCACCACGCGACTGTCGGGGCGTCTGCAGGTGCCCGTCCTCACGATGCCGGAACCCGTCTACAGCGCCGCCATCGGCGCCGCTGCACTCGCGGAAGTGCAGTCGTCGGCGGGCGCGGCGGGCGCGGCGACCGCCGCGAGTCCGCTCGTCGAAAACCCGACCGAAGCGGTTGCCACCGCCGCCGCAGCCGGTGTGCCTCCCACCCCGTTGGCGTGGTCACAGGACGCCGAGGGGGCGGAGCCGGTCCCCTACACCGGCCCCGAACACCCGGCCGGCTACGGCAGGGAACCAACGGGATTCGGCTACGCCGAGGAGGATCGTTATGCCGCACCGGCCGCCGGGCTGCCTTGGTACAAACGCACGGCGCTGGTGTTGACCGTGGCCGCGGCGCTCGCGGCGGTGCTGGTGGCCGTGGTGTTGGCGCTGACCCTGCTTCGCACCAACACCGCCCCGACGAACGCCCCCGGACCGCCGCAGACGTCGCAAACCGTCACCATCACCGGGCCGAACAGCAGCCCCACTGTGACGGTGCTCCCACCGCCACCGCCGTCGACGAACACCACACAGTCGCCCGCGCCCACGACGACGACGCCGGCCCCCACGACGACGACGACGACCGCGCCGCCCACGACGACCACCCCGCCGCCGACCACCACCGCCACCACGGCCCCGCCGACCACGACGGCGCAGGTTACGACCACCGCGGCGACGGCGACCACGCGCGGGGGCCTGCCGCTGCCGCAGTTGCCGTTCGGGCGCTGACCCGGACGGCAGGTTAGGGCAGCCTCTCTCGCGTCGAAAGCGGCGAAGGTGTCACTATGAGCAAGCCTGAGCAGGCAACAAAGCACGCTAGAGCAACGATGCATGGGAGAGACCTTCTGTGACCACGCAGACCGTCATCAGACTGGTAGTGGGCCTGGGCATGACCGTGTTGGTGGGCGCGTTCGCGGCCCGCCGGGTCCTATGGCTGTACAAACTGGTGATGTCCGGCCAGCCGGCGACCGGGCGCACCGACAACGTCGGGACCCGGGTGTGGACCGAGGTCGCGGAAGTCTTCGGGCAGCGCCGGCTGCTGAAATGGTCGATCCCGGGGCTGGCGCACTTCTTCACGATGTGGGGCTTCTTCATCCTGCTCACGGTCTACATCGAGGCCTATGGGTTGCTCTTCCAGCCGAACTTCCACATCCCGATCATCGGCCGATGGGACGTGCTGGGTTTTCTGCAGGACTTCTTCGCGACGGCCGTATTCCTCGGCATCGCCACCTTCGCGGTGATCCGCATCATGCGCAGCCCGCGTGAAATCGGCCGCACCTCAAGGTTTTACGGCTCGCACACCGGTGGCGCTTGGCTGATCCTCTTCATGATCTTCAACGTAATCTGGACGTACGTGCTGGTGCGCGGCTCCGCGGTCAACAACGGCACGCTGCCCTACGGTGACGGGGCGTTCCTGTCGCAGTTGTTCGGCGCAATCCTGCGGCCGCTGGGCCACACCGGCAACGAGTACCTGGAGACGGTGGCGCTGCTGCTGCACATCGGCGTCATGCTGGCCTTCCTGATCATCGTGCTGCACTCCAAGCACCTGCACATCTTCCTGGCGCCGATCAACGTGGTGTTCAAGCGGCTGCCCGACGGGTTGGGCCCGCTGCTGCCGGTCGAGTCCGGCGGCGAACCGATCGACTTCGAAAACCCGCCCGACGACGCGGAATTCGGGCGCGGCAAGATCGAGGACTTCACCTGGAAGGGCATGCTCGACTTCGCCACCTGTACCGAGTGCGGGCGCTGCCAGTCCCAGTGCCCAGCCTGGAACACCGGCAAGCCGCTCTCGCCCAAGCTCGTCATCATGGACCTGCGCGACCACTGGATGGCCAAGGCGCCCTACCTGTTGGGTGAGAAAACGGCGGAGCCGCTGGAAGGCCTCGACCTCGAGACGGTGGAGGAAGAGGGCCACCACGTGCCGGAGTCGGGATTCGGCCGGGTTCCGGGGCACGGGCCCGAGCAGGCGAGCCGCCCGCTGGTCGGCACCGCCGAGCAGGGCGGCGTGATCGATCCCGACGTGCTGTGGTCCTGCGTGACCTGCGGAGCGTGCGTCGAGCAGTGCCCGGTCGACATCGAGCACGTCGACCACATCGTCGACATGCGCCGCTACCAGGTGATGATGGAGTCGGAGTTCCCGTCCGAGCTGTCCACGCTGTTCAAAAACCTGGAAACCAAGGGCAACCCGTGGGGGCAGAACGCCGCCGACCGGACCAACTGGATCGACGAGGTGGACTTCGACGTTCCGGTCTACGGCCAGGACGTGGAGAGCTTCGACGGCTATGAATACCTGTTCTGGGTCGGCTGCGCGGGCGCCTACGACGACAAGGCCAAGAAGACCACCAAGGCCGTCGCCGAGCTGCTGTCCATCGCGGGCGTGAAGTACTTGGTGCTCGGCACCGGTGAAAGCTGCAACGGCGACTCCGCGCGCCGGTCGGGCAACGAGTTCCTGTTCCAGCAGCTGGCCCAGCAGGCCGTGGAAACGCTGGACGGACTGTTCGAGGGTGTGGAGACCGTCGACCGCAAGATCGTCGTCACCTGCCCGCACTGCTTCAACACCATCGGCAAGGAATACCGGCAACTGGGCAGCAACTACACGGTGCTGCACCACACCCAGCTGCTCAACCGGCTGGTGCGCGACAAGAAGCTGGTCCCGGTCACCCCCGTGTCACAGGACATCACCTACCACGACCCGTGCTATCTGGGCCGGCACAACAAGGTGTACGAGGCGCCGCGCGAACTGATCGGGTCGTCCGGGGCGCAGTTCACCGAAATGCCGCGCCATGCGGAGCGCAGCTTCTGCTGCGGCGCCGGCGGCGCCCGGATGTGGATGGAAGAGCACATCGGCAAGCGCATCAACCACGAACGCGTCGACGAGGCGCTGGCCACGGGGGCCAACACCATCGCCACCGCGTGCCCGTTCTGCCGGGTGATGGTCACCGACGGTGTCAACGACCGGCAGGAGGAAGCGGGTCGCAGCGGTGTCGAGGTGCTCGACGTGGCCCAGGTGCTGTTGGGGTCGCTCGAGTACGACAAGGCCACGCTGCCGGCGAAGGGCACGGCCGCCAAGGAGGCCGAGAAGCGGGCCGCCGCGGCGCCCAAGGCCGCGGCGCCGAGCGCACCCGCGGAAGCCCCCACTGAGGCACCCGCAGAGGCACCGAAAGCGCCCGCCGAGCAGCCCGCCGCTGCCAAGGCTCCCGCACCCGCCAAGGGTCTGGGCATTGCCGGCGGCGCCAAGAAACCCGGCGCGAAGAAGGCCGCGGCCCCGGCGGCCGAGGCATCGGCAACCGCGGCGCCCGCAGCGCCGGCTGCACCCGCCAAGGGTCTGGGGTTGGCCGCCGGCGCCAAGAAACCCGGCGCCAAGAAGGCCGCGGCCCCGCCCGCCGCTCCCGCCGCCGACGCACCGGCCGGGGAGGCTAAGGCGCCCGCCGCTCCCGCCGCTCCGGTGAAGGGCCTGGGCATCGCCGCGGGGGCCAAGCGGCCCGGCGCCAAGAAAGCCGCGCCCGCAGCGCCGGCCGCTCCGGCGCAGCCGGAGTCGGCCGAGCAGCAACCGGAATCGAAAGCCGAGCCGGAGCAAAAACCGGAGCCCTCCGCCCAGCCCGATGGCGACGCCGCACCGCCGGCAGCACCCGTCAAGGGGCTGGGCATCGCCCGCGGCGCCCGTCCGCCCGGTAAGCGCTGACACCACAGCCACGCCGAGCGTGCTCACAGGGCTGCAAATCGGCAAAAATCTCGCCATGTGAACACGCTCGGCGAGGGTGCCCGGCGCCCAATCAGCAAATTTCGGTGGACGGGGATGGCACCATAGGTGTCGTGACCCCGCACCCGCTCCACCTGCATACCGCCGGTCATCACCGGCAGCGTGCCTTCGCGCAGTCGTCCAAGCTTCAGGACGTCCTGTACGAAATCCGCGGTCCGGTGCACCAGCACGCGGCGCGGCTGGAGGCCGAAGGGCATCGGATCCTCAAGCTCAACATCGGAAACCCGGCGCCGTTCGGCTTCGAGGCGCCCGACGTGATCATGCGCGACATGATCCAGGCCCTGCCGTACGCGCAGGGCTATTCGGACTCGCAGGGCATCCTGCCGGCCCGGCGTGCGGTGGTCACGCGGTACGAGCTGGTCGACGACTTCCCCCGGTTCGACGTCGACGACGTCTATCTGGGCAACGGTGTCTCCGAGCTCATCACCATGACGCTGCAGGCGCTGCTGGACAACGGCGACCAGGTGCTGATCCCGTCGCCGGATTACCCGCTGTGGACGGCGTCGACCTCCCTGGCGGGCGGCACCCCCGTGCACTACCTGTGCGACGAAACGCAGGGCTGGCAGCCGGACATCGCCGACATCGAATCCAAGATCACCGAGCGCACCAAGGCGCTGGTGGTGATCAACCCGAACAACCCCACCGGCGCCGTCTACAGCCGCGAAGTCCTCACCCAGATGGTCGACCTGGCGCGCAAGCACCAGCTGCTGCTCCTCGCCGACGAGATCTACGACAAGATCCTCTACGACGACGCCAAGCACATCAGTGTGGCGTCGCTGGCGCACGACATGCTCTGTCTGACCTTCAACGGCCTGTCCAAGGCCTACCGCGTCGCCGGATACCGCGCCGGCTGGCTGGCCATCACCGGACCCAAGGACCACGCCGAAAGCTTCATCGAGGGGATCAGCCTGCTGGCCAACATGCGGTTGTGCCCGAACGTTCCGGCACAGCATGCGATCCAGGTCGCCCTCGGCGGCCACCAGAGCATCGAGGACCTGGTGCTGCCCGGCGGCCGGCTGCTCGAGCAGCGCGACGTCGCGTGGAAGAAGCTCAACGAGATTCCCGGGGTGTCCTGCGTCAAACCCGCGGGCGCGCTGTATACGTTTCCGCGGCTGGACCCGGAGGTCTACGACATCGAAGACGACGAGCAGCTGGTGCTCGACCTGCTGCTGCAGGAGAAGATCCTGGTCACCCAGGGCACCGGGTTCAACTGGCCCACACCGGATCACCTGCGCATCGTGACGCTGCCCTGGGCCCGCGATCTGGCGGCCGCCATCGACCGCCTGGGCAACTTCCTGGCCAGCTACCGGCAGTAGGCGGTTTCCGGCCGCCTCTACGGTGGAGCGGGTGACCCACTCACACTCCCACAACTTGTCGTCCGGACCGACCCCGCTGGGGCCCCTGCCCGCCCGGATCGTCGTCGGGCTGCTGGGCGCGATCGGCCTGGCGGTGATCGCCGGCGCGGTGTTGTTGTGGCCCAGCCGCCAGCACGTCGCCATCCCGATGCCGTTCCAGAACGCCTCCGGCGGCGCGGTGAGCACCCAGCGCGGCCATGTGCTGTCGAGCGGGCTGAGCGACTGCGGCAGCCCGTCGACCGGTCAGGTGCTGAGCACCGCGCCCCAGCCCGGAACCCCGGGCGCGGGGCGGTGCGTCATGACGGTGGTCGCAATCGATTCCGGACCGAACGCCGGCGCGAACACCCTGCTGGAGTCCTCCCCCGGCCCCGGTCAGCCCCAATTCGCGGCGGGCGACCACATCCGGCTCGTCCGGCAGGTCGACGAGCAGGGCGCCACCAGCTACGCCTTCTACGACTTCGAACGCGGCTGGCCCCTGGTCGGCCTCGCGATCGTGTTCGCGGTGGTGATCGTCGCGGTGGCGCGCTGGCGCGGGCTGCTCGCGCTGGTGGGCATCGTCGTCGCGTTCGGCGTGCTCGTCGTGTTCCTGCTGCCCGCGCTGCGAGACGGCGCGCCGGCTATCCCCGTGGCGCTGGTGGCGTCGGCGGCGATCCTTTACGTGGTGATCTACCTCGCGCACGGGGTCAACCTGCGGACCAGCGCCGCCCTGCTGGGCACCCTGTCGGCATTGCTGCTCGCCGCGGGATTATCTTGGGCGGCAATCGAATTCGCCCATCTGACCGGGCTGTCGGACGACCAGAACTCCACGGTCAGCGCGTATCTGGGCAACGTCTCGATCAGCGGCTTGCTGCTTGCCGGGTTCATCATCGGATCGCTGGGTGTGCTCAACGACGTGACCGTGACCCAGGCGTCGACGGTGTTCGAGCTCGCCCACTTGGGCGGCTCGCGGCCGGCCATCTTCCTCGGCGCGATTCGGGTGGGCCGCGATCACATCGCCAGCACGGTGTACACGCTGGTGCTCGCGTACGCGGGCAGTTCGCTGCCGCTGCTGTTGTTGTTCAGCGTCGCCAACCGCTCGCTCGGTGACGTGCTGACGAGCGAGAGCGTGGCCATCGAGCTGGCGCGCTCGGCGGTTGGCGGTGTCGCGCTGGCACTTTCGGTGCCGCTGACGACGGCGATCGCGGCGGTGCTGGCCAAACCCGGGGGCGTCAGTTCCGTTCCAGCAGCTCCAGCAGGTAGCGCCCGTACCCGGACTTGACCAGCGTGTGCGCGCGGCGCTCCATCTGCTGCGCGTCGATCCACCCCTGCCGCCACGCCACTTCCTCGGGAACGCTGACCTTCAGACCCTGTCGTCGTTCCAGGGTGCGAACGTAGTCGCTGGCGTCCAGCAGCGAGTCGAACGTGCCGGTGTCCAACCACGCCGTGCCGCGGGCCATCACCTCGACGGCGAGCCGTCCCCGGTTGAGGTAGATCTGGTTGACCTCGGTGATCTCGTACTCGCCGCGCGCGGATTTCTTTAAGCCCTTGGCGATTTCGACCACGTCGTTGTCGTAGAAATACAAGCCGGGCACGGCGTACTGAGACTTGGGTGTGGCCGGTTTCTCTTCCAGCGACAGGGCCATGCCGTCGGGCCCGAATTCGACGACGCCGTAGTCCGACGGGTTGGCCACCCAGTAGGCGAAAATTGCTCCGCCGCTGATGCTTTGGAATCGGCTCAGGCTGGTTCCCAAGCCCGGGCCGTAAAATATGTTGTCCCCCAACACCAATGCCACCGAATCGCGGCCGATGTATTCTTCGCCGACGACGAAGGCTTGCGCCAGCCCGTCGGGTCGATCCTGCGTCGCGTAGCTGATGTCGACCCCGAATTGCGAGCCGTCGCCGAGGAGTCGCTCGAAGCCGTCCGCGTCGTGCGGGGTGGTGATCACCAGAATGTCGCGGATGCCAGCCATCATCAGGGTGGACAGCGGGTAGTAGACCATCGGCTTGTCGTAGACCGGCAGCAACTGCTTGCTGATGCCCATGGTGATCGGGTGCAGGCGCGTGCCCGAGCCGCCCGCCAAGATGATCCCGCGCATGAATGCTCCTGATGCCTCAGTCGATGGAGTCGGCTTCGGTGAGCTCGGTGGCCGCCAATGCCGATGCCAGGTCGTGATGATGGAAGACCGACGTGACGCGGTCGTGGACCACCCGGAACGCCGACGCGGAGTTGGTGACCGCGCCGGGATGGTCCGGGGTGCTGAGGTACTGCTCGACGACGACAACGCCGTCGCGTACGTAAGTCCGGCCGACCTCCGCCGTCACGTTGCGCGCGGCGGCCCACCGGCGCAACGCTTCGTGGCCTTGTGCCGCCCCGTGGGCGTCGCCGATGTCGATGTCGTCGCTGGACAGGGCCACCAACGTGTCGAGGTCGGCGGCGTTGAGAGCGTCGTGCCACGCCAGAACGGTGGCGATCTCCGATGTGGTCATGGTCTGAAAGTTACCGCGTGGGCACCGGGCCGTGGCTAGAAAGCCGTGTGGTCGAGCCAGTTGCGCCAGACCGAGTCGTCGCCGAACACCTCGACGCCGGTGTCGTCGACGGGAACGCGGCGCACGAGCGCCAGCAACAGGTCGGTGGCCCCGCCGCGCAGCGCCACGGTGCCCTTGCCGTGCTCGTGCGAAAAGCCGATCCGGCCGCCGGCCGCGCTGATCGTCCATTCGCTGGCCGCGCCGGAATCGGTTGCGTGCAGGTGGATGGTGTTGCCTTCCTCGAGCGGCAATGCCTCGCCGTCGCTTCCGGCTTGGATCGCAACCCGTTCAAGCCATTCGGTGATCGCATCCGCCGCGATGTCGGGTTCGAGCGTGAACTCGCGGCCCAGCGCGATGGCGGCGTCGGCCCGGTGCACCGCGACTTCATGCAGCCGGCGCCGAACCCACCAATTCGCCGGCCGCGTCCCGAGAAACGTCCACACCGGCGTCTCGACGCCCGACAGCTCGACGGCATCGACGAGGCGCTGGGCGCCGCCCTGCAGCCAGGAGATCGCGTCGGCGGGATCCGGCGGCGGCTTGCCGCCCTCGACGGTGCGCGGGTCGAGGTAGCTGTCGAGCCGGTCCCGCACGATCTGGGCCGCCCAGCGATCGCCGCGGCCGACGTGGCGCAGCAATTGCTTGAGGCTCCAGCCCGGGCACGTCGGCACGGGCGTGGCGTCGTCGACGTCGCGGAAAAGCTCTGAGAACGCGCGGTTCTCCTTCAGGAACGCGGCCGCATAGTCCACGCGGTCAGGTTACTCGGGGCGCCTGGGGCGTCACGCGGGTGCGGCGGCCTCCGCGACCGTCGCCGGCTTCCGGAAGCGCGCCCGGCCGGGCGTGCGGACGTAGGCGAACCACGTGATCACCGCGCACACCACGTAGAAGGCCAGGAACACCCCGAACGCGGTCGTCGCCGATTTCGCGGGCGACAGGTACGACGCGCGCAGCACGACGTTGATGCCAACACCGCCGAGCGCGCCGATGGCCCCGGCGATCCCGATCAGCGCGCCCGACATCCGCCGCGACCAGTCGGCCTTCTCGGCCTGGCCGAGATCGTCGATGCTGTGCGCCTTGGCGTCGAAGATCGACGGGATCATCTTGTACACCGAGCCGTTGCCGATTCCGGACAGGATGAACAGCGCCACGAACCCGGCCACGTAGGCGGCCATGCCGCCGCCCGACACGGCGCCGTGCCTGGCGTCGGCCATCCGGCCCAGCGCCACCAGCCAGCCGGCCACGGCGATCATCGCGGCGAAGACGTACAGCGTGACCCGGCTACCGCCGATGCGGTCTGACAGCGAACCGCCCAGCGGCCGCGCGATCGAACCGAGCAGCGGACCGATGAACGCGATCTGGGCGGCATGCAGGGCCGCCTGGGCCGTCATGGCCGGGGTGACTTTGGCGCCGTGAGACAGGTTGGCCAGGAAGCTGATTTGCAGCACTTGGCCGAACGCGAACGAGAAGCCGATGAACGAGCCGAACGTGCCGATGTAGAGCAGGGCGATCAACCACGAGTCGCGGTAGCGCATCACGTCGATCATCGAGCGGCCATTGGTGCGCTGGTTGGTCAGGTTGTCCATGAACAGCGCGGCGCCGACCGCGGCGAGCGACAAGAGGACCAGATACACGGCGCACACCAGGTGCGGCGCGCGGTTACCCGCGGTGGCGATCACCAACAGCCCGACGATCTGGATCATCGCGACGCCGATGTTGCCGCCGCCGGCGTTCAGGCCCAGCGCCCACCCCTTGAGCCGCTGCGGATAAAACGCGTTGATGTTCGTCATCGACGACGCGAAGTTGCCTCCGCCCAAGCCGGCGACCGCCGCCACGATCATGAAAGTCGTGTAGGACGTGCCGGGGTGGGCCATGAAGTACAGCGTCAACGCCGTGGGCACCGCCAACGCCACCGCGGAGAAGACCGTCCAGTTGCGTCCGCCGAATGTGGCTGTCGCGAACGTGTACGGCAGGCGCAGGATCGCTCCGACCAGTGTCGGCATCGCCACGAGGAAGAACTTTCCGGCCGCGTCGATGTGGTAGACGTTCTGCGGCATGAAAAGGACCATCACCGACCAGATCGACCAGACGGAAAACCCGACGTGCTCGGCGAAGATCGACCAGATCAGGTTGCGGCGCGCGATCTTTGCGCCGCCGTTGTTCCAGGCGGTGACGTCTTCGGCGTCCCAGTCATCGATCGTGTGTCGGCGCGTCTGTAACAGCATGCAATCACCGTAGGAAAGTGTTATTGCGGCAACGATTCCCGCGATGACCCGCGTGCTACAAGCTGCTCACATTCGGGCACGCGGGGGGCGTGAGCTATTTGTGAGATCGCCGTCACACCCACCGGCTGCGTGGGGGCGGCGCCACCGGCGCTACCCAGGCCTTCGCGTAGCGGTTGGCCGACGCCTTCTGCGGGTCTCGGCTGCGGTAAATAAGGTAAGGACGCACCAGGTATCCGGCCGGCGCGCTGAACATATGCACCAGCCGTGTGTAAGGCCAAATACCAAGCAGTGCAAGGACTATCAGTGCATGCACCTGAAACGTCCAGGGCGCGTTGGCCATCAGCTCGACCGCCGGATCCAGCGTGAAAAGGCTGCGGAACCACGGCGATACGGTCCCGCGATAGTTGTAGGTGGTGAACACGTTGTTCAGGGTGTTGAGCATCCCGGTCACCAGCGCGCCCACCAGTAGCGCGTACATCACCTTGTCGCTGCGGGTGGTTGCCTTCCTGACCTCGGGCACCGTGACGCGCCGGTACAGCAGGATTCCCAGCCCCGTCACGACTGCGGCCCCGGCCAGCGAACCCATCGTCACGGCCATCAGGTGGTATGCCCATTCGGGGAACCCGACCGCCGACGTCCAGGATTCGGGGATCATCAGGCCGACGACGTGACCACCGAAGACGCCGAGCAGGCCGAAGTGAAACAGCGGGCTGCCCATGCGCAGCAGCCGGCTTTCGTAGATCTGCGACGACCGTGTGGTCCAACCAAACTGATCGGTGCGGTAGCGCCAGAGGTGGCCCACGACAAACGATGTGAACGCGACATACGGCGCGGTCATCCAGAGCACGATGTTCATCGGCGACCTCCGGCGCTCAGCGGATCCATCGCGAGCGGATCCATCGCGAACGGCTCGAGTCCGACGTCTTCCTCCGGCGGTCCCTCCGCGGCCAGTTCGGCGATGCGCCGTCGGTCGGCGGTGCTGATCGGCGGCAGCGTGGCAAGGACGGCGGCGAGGATACCGGCGTAGCCAGAACCGCTGTCCTGCAGTGACAGTCGGAGCAATTCCAGTACCGGCACGTGTTCGGCGAGCAGCCGCTCGCCCTGTGCGGGGTCGACGGTCGCGGCGAACTCGAGCACCAGCGGCAGGTAGTCGGGCAGTTCGTCGTCGCCGAGTTGCATCCCCGCCTGGCGATAGGCGTGTTTGAAGCGCAGCAACGCCATGCCGCGCTTGCGGGTGTCGCCGTAGGCGTAGTACGTCAGATGCAGGCTGGCGCGCCGGCGCATGTCGAACGTCTCGACGTAGCGCGCGGCCAGCCACATCGGATCGGCGCCGCCGAACTCCTGCCGCAGGAACTCGAGTATCGGCGTGCGCAGCGCGGCGGGCAGTTGCGTTGCGGCGGTAGCTAATTCGTCGGTCATTGCGAGCGTCTGGTCGCTGGGGTAATCCAGCAGCAACGCGGCGATGCGCCACGACAGCCGGCGGTCGAGTTCGGATAGGGCGGCGCCGCGTGCCGGGCGCCGATTGCGGGTCAGCGTCTTCACTTCGAAGGCACCAGCCCGTCGGTGCTCTTGCCGTCCCAGTTGAGCAGGTTCCGTCCGGACTTGCTGCGGTCGCCGTTGTCGGTGCCGTTGCCGTTGCCGTTGGTGACGTGGAATTTGTCGGCCATCGCGTCGTAGGCCGTCATTCCCGGCCCGCCATCGCCGTCGAGGCTGCACCCGGTGGCGAGCGCGTCCAGACGGTGCGCGTCGGACCCCGCGCCGCTGGGGATCACGTAGCGGTCGGCGTACTTGGCGATCGCCAGTAGCCGGTACATCGATTCGATCTCGTCGCCGGTCAGCCGCACCGAATCCGGAATCGTGTCGTCGAACTCCTCGCCCAGGTTCGCCGCACGCATGTACGAGCGCATCGCCGCAAGCCGTTGCAGCGCAAGGCGAACCGGCCCGGGATCGCCGGCGGTGAACAGCTCCGCCAGATACTCGATCGGGACACGCAAAGCGTCGATGGCGCCGAACAAGTTGTTCTTGTTCTCGCCGTCGTGGCCGGTCTTCGTCAGCACGTCGACGACCGGGGACAGCGGCGGGATGTACCAAACCATCGGCATCGTGCGGTACTCCGGGTGCAGCGGCAGCGCCAGCTGGTAGTCGACGATGAGCCGGTACACCGGCGAATTCTGCGCGGCCTCAATCCATTCGCTCGATATCCCTGCGCGTTCGGCCTCCGCCACCACCCGGGGGTCGTGCGGGTTCAGGAACACACCGAGCTGCGCCTTGTACAGGTCCTGCTCGTCTTGGACCGACGCCGCGGCCGCGACGGCATCGGCGTCGTAGAGCAGCACCCCGATGTAGCGCAGCCGGCCCACACAGGTTTCCGAGCACACCGTCGGGATGCCCACCTCGACGCGCGGGTAGCAGAACGTGCACTTCTCGGCCTTGCCGGTCTTGTGGTTGAAGTAGATCTTCTTGTAGGGACAGCCCGTGACGCACTGCCGCCAGCCGCGGCACTTGTCCTGATCGACCAGCACGATCCCGTCTTCGCTGCGCTTGTAGATCGCACCGGACGGGCACGACGCGGCGCACGAGGGGTTGAGGCAGTGCTCGCAGATGCGCGGCAGGTAGAACATGAACGTCTGCTCGAATTCGAGCTTCACTTCGTCGGATAGCTTGGCCAGCAACGGGTCCCGGCCAACCTGCTCGGGTCCACCGCCGAGGTCGTCGTCCCAGTTCGCGCCCCAGGTCACCTTGGTGTCCTGCCCAGTGATCAGCGACTTGGGGCGGGCGACCGGCGTGGTGTCCATCGCGGGCGCGGACAGCAGGTTCTCGTAGTCGTAGGTCCACGGGTCGTAGTAGTCCGACACCGTGGGCAGGTCGGGGTTGGCGAAGATGTTGAGCAGCCGTTTGATCCGCGATCCCGACTTGAGCGTCAGCTTGCCGCGCTTGTTGAGCGTCCAGCCGCCCTTCCACTTTTCCTGGTCCTGGTAGCGGCGCGGGTATCCCTGCCCGGGGCGGGTTTCCACGTTGTTGAACCAGGCGTACTCCATGCCGCCGCGGTTGGTCCAGGCCTGCTTGCAGGTGACACTGCAGGTGTGGCAGCCGATGCATTTGTCGAGGTTCATCACCATCGCGAGCTGAGCCATGACTTTCATTCGTCAGTACTCCACTTCCTGCGAACGGCGCCTGATCGTGGTGACCTCGTCGCGCTGGTTTCCGGTGGGGCCGTGGTAGTTCAGCGCGAAGGACTGCTGGGCGTAGCCACCGATCAGGTGTGACGGCTTGATCATGATCCGGGTCAGCGCGTTATGGATGCCACCGCGTTTTCCGGTCTTCTCGGTGCGGGGCACGTCCACCGCCTTGTCCTGCGCGTGGTACATGAACACCAAGCCTTCGGGCATCCGGTGGCTGACGATCGCGCGGGCGTTGACCACGCCGTTGCGGTTGGTGCATTCGATCCAGTCGTTGTCCTTGACGCCGATCTTCGCCGCGTCCACGTCGGACATCCAGATCGCCTGCCCGCCACGGGAAAGCGTGAGCATGTGCAGGTTGTCCTGGTACGCGGAGTGGATGGACCACTTGGAGTGCGGCGTGAGATACCGCACGGTGATCCCACCGCTGGTGTCGCCGACGGCCGGCTCGTCGAAGAGCGCGGTCATGTCCAGTGGTGGACGGAAGATCGGCAACTGCTCGCCGAGTTCGCTCATCCAGTCGTGGTCGAGGTAGAAGTGCTGGCGACCAGTCAGGGTGTGCCACGGCTTGAGCCGTTCGGTGTTGATCGTGAACGGCGAGTAGCGGCGGCCGCCCGTCTCCGAACCCGACCACTCCGGCGAGGTGTTCACCGGCACCGGCCGAGACTGCGTGTCGGCGAACGTGATTCGCCGACCCTCGTTCTCCTTCGCCAGGTCGGCCAGCTGTGTTCCGGTGCGCCGCTGCAGCGCCTCGAACCCCTCGACCGCCAACCGACCATTCGTCGTCCCAGACAGCGCCAGGATCGCCTCGGCGGCGTGGGTGTCCTTGGCCAGCGACGGCCGCCCGACGGCCATGCCGCTGACGACCGTGCCGTTGACACCCTTGAGGTACTCGACCTCCGCGTCGGGATGCGTCGTCACGCCCTTGGTCGTCAGCCCGACGGTTTCCACCATCGGCCCCAGCGCCGCCATCTTGTCGCCGACCGCCGGGTAGTCCCGCTCGGCGACGACCAGGCGCGGCATCGTCTTGCCCGGAATCGGCTCGCACTCACCGGCTTTCCAGTCCAGCACGCGCCCGCCTGGCTGCGCGGTGGCGTCGGCGCTGTCGTGCTGCAGCGGCATCGCGACGATGTCGTTGCGCTTCCCAAGGTGCTTTTCGGCCAGCCAGGAGAACCCGCGCGCGATGCGGTGGAAGGCCTCGAAGTCGGTCTTGGTTTCCCACGGCGGTGAGATCGCAGGCGAGAACGCGTGCACGAACGGGTGCATGTCGGTGCTGGACAGGTCGTGCTTCTCGTACCAGGTGGCCGCCGGCAGCACGATATCGGAAAACAGTGTGGTGCTGGTATTGCGGAAGTCGATCGACAACAGCAGGTCCAGCTTTCCCACCGGCGCGTCGTCACGCCAGCGCACTTCCTGCGGCCGCACCGCATCCTCGTCTGTTGCCGCGACGTTGGAATCGGTGCCCAGCAGGTGTTTGAGGAAGTACTCGTTGCCCTTTGCCGACGAGCCGAGCAGGTTGGACCGCCACACCGTCAGGCAGCGCGGGAAATTCTCGGGCGCGTCCGGATCCTCGCAGGCGAACTGCAGGTGACCGGACTTCAGGCCGTCGACAATGTGCTCCGACGCGTCCTTGCCCAGCCGCGCCGCCTCATCGGCCAGATCCAGCGGATTGCGGTTGAAGGTCGGATAACTCGGCATCCAGCCCAGCCGGCTGGCCAGGGCGATGCTGTCGGCCGCCGTCCGGCCCGCGAACCGGCCTTCGGCCAGCGGGGAGGCCATCACCTCCGACGTGAACCGGTCGTAACGCCACTGGTCGGTCGCCAGGTACCAGAACACCGTGCCCTGCATCTGCCGCGGCGGCCGCTGCCAGTCCAGCGCTAAAGCCAGCGTCGACCACCCGGTGACCGGCCGGCATTTCTCCTGCCCGACGTAGTGCGCCCAGCCGCCGCCGTTGACGCCCTGACAGCCGGTGAGCATCACGAGCGTCAGAAACGAGCGGTAGATCTGGTCGGAATGGAACCAGTGGTTGGTTCCGGCGCCCATCAGAATCATCGACCGGCCGCGCGAACGTTCGGCGTTGTCGGCGAATTCGCGTGCGATCCGTTCGACCGCCTTGGCGGGCACACCGGTGATCGGCTCCTGCCAGGCCGGGGTGTACGGGACGGTTGCGTCGTCGTAGTCCGCGGGCCACTGTCCGGGCAGGCCGTCGCGGTGCACGCCGTATTGGGCGAGCAGAATGTCGAAGACCGTCGTCACGCGTTGTCCGGCAACGATTTTCGTCGGGACTCCGCGGGCGAGGACACCCGGCCGGTCGCCGTCGAAGCGCGGCAGTTTCACCTCGGCCACGTCGTCGCCGACGCCGTGCAGCGTCAGCAGCGGGTCCACGCCGTGCAGGTCGAGGTTCCACTTGCCCTCGCCCGACGCCGTGAACCGGTGTCCCAGCGAGCCGTTCGGCACCACCGGGTTGGCCTGCGCGTCGAGCAGTACCGTCTTGGACTCGGCCCCTTCACCGGTGTCGCCGAGATCCGCTGCGGTGAGGAACTTTCCGGGCAGCCAGCCCTCGTCTCGCTCGGTCAGCGTCACCAGGAACGGCAGATCGGTGTAGCGCTTCACGTAGTCGGTGAAGTAAGGGGTCGTGCGGTCGACGAAGAACTCCTTGAGGATGACGTGGCCCATCGCCATCGCCAGCGCCGCGTCGGTGCCCGGTCGCGCCGGCAGCCATTCGTCGGCGAACTTCGTGTTGTCCGCGTAGTCGGGCGAGACGACGACCACCTTTTGGCCGCGGTAGCGGGCCTCGGTCATGTAGTGCGCGTCGGGCGTGCGGGTGACCGGAACGTTGGAGCCCCACATGATCAGGTATCCGGCGTCGAACCAGTCGGCCGACTCGGGCACATCGGTCTGGTCGCCGAACACCTGCGGCGACGCCACCGGCAGGTCGGCGTACCAGTCGTAGAACGACAGCATCGACCCGCCGAGGAGCGAAATGAACCGCGCCCCAACGGCGTGGCTCACCATCGACATCGCCGGTATCGGCGAGAAGCCGGCGACCCGGTCGGGGCCGTACTTCTTGATCGTGTGGACGTGCGCGGCCGCCGCGATCTCGGCGGCCTCCCACCACTCGGCGCGGACGAACCCGCCCTTGCCGCGCGCCGCCTTATAGCGGGCGGACTTGACGGGGTCGTCCACGATGTCGGCCCACGCCAGTACGGGGTCGTTCAGCCGCGCCTTGGCCTCGCGGTAGTACTCGAGCAGGACGCCGCGCACGTACGGATAGCGCACCCGCGCAGGCGAATACGTGTACCAGGAGAACGAGGCGCCGCGGGGGCAGCCGCGCGGCTCGTACTCCGGCTTGTCGGCGCCCACCGACGGGTAGTCGGTTTGCTGGGATTCCCAGGTGATTACGCCGTCCTTGACGTAGATCTTCCACGAACACGATCCCGTGCAATTGACGCCGTGGGTCGACCGGACGACCTTGTCATGCGCCCAGCGGTCCCGGTAGAAGTCGTCCGCCGACCGGCCGCCAATCTTGTGCAGCGCGCGATGGTCCGGTGAAATCTCGCCGCGGTGAAAATATTTGCTGAAACCGAGCAAGGCGTCGGCGGCGGTCTGGTAATTCGGGTTCAGATCGACCATGGCGCCTCCTCTCGAACGACGGCTATCGCGGGGTCATTTACCGAGGGTAAGGGAGCTTTTTACCCGAGCAAAAATTCGCACTGACACGGTCTCACCGCTGTGCGATTGCCGTAACACCACGGTCATATTGAGGTGTGTGAGCCCAGTCGCACTTTTGCCAGCGGCGGCAGAAAAGCACTGATGGGAGGCACGGCCGCCGGAACGTGACGGCGGCGGACCGCGCGGCCGTCACAGCGCGGAATCAAGTATTTTTCTTCTCGTTAACACATTGGGGCCCAGGGCGAGTCGCGTGTCGAGGGCGCCCAGACGGCAACCGAACCGGCCGCTAGGGCCGTCGCGCGCCGAGCCGGAACACACGCCAACCCGCCCCCTGCCAGCGCGCGACATCGAGGCAGTTGCGGCCGTCGACAATTACCCGGGCACGCACCCGGTCGGCGAGGTCACCGGGGTCGAGGTCGACGAACTGCCGCCACTCCGTGAGTACCAGCACCGCGTCGGCGCGCTCGCAGGCCTCTTCCACCGACACCGCGTAATTGAGCGTCGGGAAGAGTCGCTGCGCGTTGTCGAGGGCCTTCGGGTCGTACACGTTGACCGCGGCGCCGTTGAGTTGCAGCTGGCCCGCGACGTTGAGCGCGGGTGAGTCGCGGACGTCATCGGATTCGGGTTTGAACGCCGCACCGAGCACGGCGATGTTGGCGCCCAGCAGCGATCCCCCGCACGCGGCGGTGGCCAGTTCGACCATCCGGGTGCGGCGGCGCATGTTGATGCTGTCCACCTCGCGCAGGAATGTCAGCGCCTGGTCGGCGCCGAGCTCACCGGCGCGCGCCATGAAGGCGCGAATGTCCTTGGGCAGGCAGCCGCCGCCGAAACCCAAACCCGCGTTGAGACATTGGCGCCCGATGCGCGGATCGTATCCCAGCGCATCGGCCAACACGCTGACGTCGGCGCCGGCGGCCTCGCACACCTCGGAGATCGCGTTGATGAACGAAATCTTGGTCGCCAGAAAAGCATTGGCCGACACCTTGACCAGCTCCGCGGTCTGCAGGTCCGTCACCAGGAACGGCACACCCGCTCCCAGCAGCGGCCCGTAGAGTTCGCGGACCGCGGCCTCGGAGTGCATCGAATCCTGTTGGACGCCAAGCACAATGCGGTCCGGGTGCAGGGTGTCCTGCACGGCGTATCCCTCGCGCAGGAACTCCGGATTCCAGGCGACCTCGACGTCGACGCCCCGCGGCGCCAGCGTCGCGGCCCGTTGACTCAACTCGGCTGCCGTTCCCACCGGAACGGTCGACTTGCCGACAAGCACCGACGGCCGGGTCAGGCGGGGCACCAGCGTGTCGATGACGGCGTGCACGTGGCACAGATCGGCGCCGTATTCGCCCTTCTTCTGCGGCGTGCCGACCCCCAGGAAGTGCACGTCGGCGAATTCCGCGGCCAGGTCGTAGTCGGTGGTGAACCGCAGCCGTCCCGCCGCCAGGTTCTGGGTCAACAGCTTCTGCAGGCCGGGCTCGTAGAAAGGAATGTCGCCGCCCGCGAGCTTGGCGACTTTACCCGGATCGATATCGACCCCGATGACCTCGTGTCCCAGCTCGGCCATCCCAACAGCGTGCGTGGCACCCAGATAACCGGTGCCGAAAACGGTGCATCGCATACAACCGGTGTAGGTGGCCGCGATGAGCTAACTGCATCGTCCCGCTGAGCGACAGGCAAACGGGAGATGACAGGTGACCGCGGGGGAACTAGTGTCCGCGGCCTCCGCCGTGGCCGCCGCCGAAGCCGCCGCCACCGCCGAAGGGGCCGCCACCGCCGGAGCCGCCGTGGCCGCCGCCGGGGAATCCACCCCCGCCGCCGCCGAACGGACCGCCGCCGTCGTGACCACCGCCGCCGCCGTAGTCACCGTGACCGCCGCCACCGCCGCCGGGGAATCCGCCCCCGCCGCCGGGATATCCGCCACCGCCGCCGGGGTATCCGCCACCAGGCCCACCGCCGATGCCGGGTATCGGCAACGGAATCGGCACCGGAATCGGTGCCACGCACGCTGTTGGGATGGCCGAGCTGGGACACGAGGTCATCGGGGTCGATATCGATCCGGGTAAAGTCGC
>NZ_MBET01000075.1:0-823 GCF_001954215.1 Mycobacterium sp. IS-2888 | reverse complement strand
CACACCTCCGCCCAAAACGTCGCCGCGGTCACCCCGCAACTGGCCGCGGCCAGCACCGCACCCACCACCCAAGCCACCACCGCGGCCACCACCACGACCGGGCCCTTCACCTGGCTACAAAACCTGCTCACCAACCTCTCCACCCAAGGCCTGCCCACCCCCACCAACAACTGGCTCGGGCTCGTCTCCGCGAACTACGACACGGTGCTGAAACGAATGACGGGCTTGCCCTATCAGTCCAACGGCCTAGCCAGCTTCTTTTCGAGCATTGCGCAGCAAACGTTCAATGGACCGGTGGGAACGACGGCCGGCGCGCAAGGTGCGTTCTTTCCGACACCGCAGTTTGCGGCGTTGGGCGCGGGCGGGTGGACTTTCCACCCGGCCGCCGTACCCACGGCAAGCCTGTCCTCGGCCACCAAAATCGGCGGACTGTCGGTCCCGCAAAGCTGGGCCAGCGCCGCCGGCGCCGAAGAACAAACCGCCACCAAACTCGTCAGCACCCAGCTACTCAACCCCGACGGCGCCAACGCCGCCGGAACCAACGCCGCCATGCGCGGCGTCCCCCTCGTCGGCGGACGCGGCGCCCAACGCAGCGGCAACCTCGGCGTGCGCTACGGCTTCCGCTACAACGTACTCACCCGACCACCATCGGCAGGATAAAGAAATGCCCGCTACTAGCAACCACATCCCGAAGGCCTTGCGCCGGAAGGTCATTGAGGAGGAATCACATGTCGATTGATTTTGGTGCGTTGCCGCCGGAGGTTAATTCTGCGCGGTTGTATGCCGGTGCGGGGTCGACGTCGTTGACGACGGCGGCGTCGGC
>NZ_MBET01000074.1:0-672 GCF_001954215.1 Mycobacterium sp. IS-2888 | reverse complement strand
CGTTCGGCACCAAGACCGGCAGCATCGAGATGGACGGCCAGCGGGTGAATGTGCCCGTCTCCACGGACCAGATGAAGAAGATCGCGCAGCTTTCCGGTGGGCAGTCCTACACCGCCACCAATCTCGAGCAGCTCAACAAGGACTACGACGCCATCGAGAACGAGATCGGGTATCGCACGGTGCCCGGACCGGGCAGTGCGGGCTGGCTGCGCCTCGGGGTCGTCGTCGCGCTGGTGGCGACGGCTCTGGCGCTGCTGATCAACCGAAGACTTCCCACCTGATCGCTCAGGCGGGCAGCCGGCGATTCAGGAACAGGCCCGCCAATACCGCGCCGGCCATCACGAACGCACCGAGCAGCATCCACGCCAGGCTCGCGTCACCCTTCACGGTTTCGTAGCCGATCTGGTGCTGCAGCGTCGTATAGACGTTCTTGAGCGATTCCAGGCTGTCGGCATGGAACGCCTGGCCGTCGGTGATCTCGCAGATTTTCTGCAGCGTCCGATCGTCGACCGGGACGGGAATGCTGGCGCCCTCGAACTCGACGGTGCCGTACGGCGTGCCGAACGTGATCGTGGAGATGGGAACCCCTTGATCCTTCGCCAGGCGCGACGCGGTGTAGACGCCGTCGCGTGGGTCGCTGGGGTTTTGCGGCTTGTTCTCCCCGCCGTCCGA
>NZ_MBET01000073.1:0-44769 GCF_001954215.1 Mycobacterium sp. IS-2888 | reverse complement strand
GCTACCCACCACCGCAACCCGGTTACGGTGGGGCCCCGGGTGGCCCGGCATCGCCGCAGTTCAATGTCGGCGAGGCGGTGACCTGGGCGTGGAACAAGTTCTCCCAGAACGCCGTAGCGCTCATCGTGCCCGTGGTGGTGTACGTGGTGGCGTTGGTGATCTTCGGTCTGGTTGCGGGACTCCTGCCCGTGGTCTTCGGCCAGAGCACGAGCAGCACCTACACCGACCCCTACGGCAACACCGCCAGCAACGTCGCCGTCACCTACAGCGCCGCGTCGTACGTCGTCCTGTTCATCGGTTACGTGCTGCTCTTCTTGACGGCGATCTACATGACCGCGGCGCTGGCGTCCGGCTGCCTGGACATCGCCGACGGAAAGCCCGTGACCGTCGGAACATTCTTCAAGGTGCGCAACCTCGGTGCCGTGGTGCTCACCTCGATATTGCTCGCGATCGGCGTCATGATCGGGTCGCTCCTGTGCATCATCCCCGGCCTCATCTTCGGCTTCCTCGCGATGTTCGCCATCCCGTTCGCCATCGACCGATCGCTGTCGCCGATCGACTCCATCAAGGCCAGCATCGCGACCACCAGGTCCAACATCGGCGGCGCGCTGCTGTCGTGGCTCGTGCAATACGCGGTGGTGTTGGTCGGTGAATTGCTTTGCGGGATAGGCCTTATCGTCGCCTTCCCGATCGCCCAGCTCATCCAGATCTACACCTACCGCAAGCTGTCGGGTGGTCAGGTCGTTCCGGCGACCCAGCCGGGTTACCAGACGGGCCCGCCGCCGGGATCACAGCCCGCATAGCCGACGCGTCGGTTTTCGCTGCGCAGCACGCTGCGCTGCGTGGTTGCGGCCCTTGTGGTGCAATCAGCGGTGATGAGTATCAAAGTCGCGCTGGAGCACCGCACCAGCTACTCCTTTGATCGCCTGGTGCAGGTGTATCCGCACGTGGTGCGATTGCGCCCGGCGCCGCACTCCCGCACGCCCATCGAGGCCTACTCGCTGCGCGTCGAGCCGGCCGAGCACTTCATCAACTGGCAACAGGACGTGGTGGGCAACTTCCTTGCCCGGCTTGTGTTTCCGGATCCCATGCGACAGCTGACCATCACCGTCGGGCTGATCGCCGACCTCAAGGTGATCAACCCGTTCGACTTCTTCATCGAGGATTGGGCCGAGACGTGGCCGCCCGGCGGGTTGACCTACCCCAAGCCGCTGGCCGAGGACCTCGAACCGTATCTGCGGCCCGTCGACGAGGGCGACCCGGAGGCTGGTGGGGCCTCCGGTCCCGGCGAGCTCGTGCAGGCGTGGGTGCGCAACTTCTCGGTCCCGGACGGCACCCGCACCATCGACTTCCTGGTGGCGCTGAACCGCGCGATCAACGCCGACGTCGGCTACAGCCTGCGCATGGAACCGGGTGTGCAGACACCGGATTTGACGCTGCGCACCGGCATCGGCTCGTGCCGCGACTCGGCGTGGCTGCTGGTGTCGATCCTGCGCCAGTTCGGGTTGGCCGCCCGCTTCGTGTCCGGCTATCTGGTGCAGCTGGCGTCCGACGTCGAGGCGCTCGACGGACCGTCGGGCCCCGCGGCCGACTTCACCGATCTGCACGCGTGGGCCGAGGTCTACATCCCCGGCGCGGGCTGGATCGGGCTGGATCCGACGTCGGGCCTGTTCGCCGGCGAGGGCCACATCCCGTTGGCCGCGACCCCGCATCCCGCGACCGCGGCACCCATCAGCGGCGGCACCGAGATCTGCACCACGGTGCTGGAGTTCTCCAACACCGTCACCCGGGTGCACGAAGACCCGCGCGTCACGCTGCCCTACATCGATCAGGCGTGGCAGACGATCTGCGACGTGGGCCGCCGCGTCGATGAGCGGCTGGCCGCCGCGGACGTCCGGCTGACCGTCGGCGGCGAGCCGACGTTCGTGTCGGTGGACAACCAAACCGACGAGGAGTGGACGACGGCCGCCGACGGCCCGCACAAGCGCCAGCGGGCCTCCGATCTGGCCGCGCGGCTGAAGGCGGCGTGGGCACCGACGGGGCTGATCCAGCGCGGGCAGGGCAGATGGTATCCGGGAGAACCGTTGCCGCGCTGGCAGATTGCGCTGTACTGGCGCACCGACGGCCGACCGCTGTGGACCGACGACACGCTGCTCGCCGACCCCTGGGCCGGCGAGCCGAAGGGTCCGGCCGCGGACAACGAGGCGGCCTACAAGCTGCTCGCCGGGGTCGCCGAGGGACTGGGGCTGCCGCCGTCGCAGGTGCGGCCGGCTTACGAGGATCCACTGGCGTGGCTGGCGGCCAAAGTCCGCCTGCCCGACGGCGACCCGGTGCAAGCAGGCGAAGACCTCACAGCCGACAGCGCCGCCGCCCGGGCCGCGCTGCTGGCGCGCCTGGACGAATCCACCACGTCCCCGGCGGCGTTCGTGCTGCCGCTGCACCGCCGCGACGACGGCTCGGGCTGGGCCAGCGCCGACTGGCGGCTGCGCCGCGGCCGCATCGTGCTGCTGGAGGGCGATTCGCCGGCGGGCCTGCGGCTGCCGCTGGATTCGATCAGCTGGCAACCGCCGCGCGCGACGTTCGACGCCGACCCCCTGTCCGCGGGCGAGTCCGCGGAGGAGTCGACGGCCACGGTGGTGGACGACGACGCCGCGCCGCCGACGGCGATGGTCGGCGAGGTCCGCGACGGGCTGCTGTACATCTTCGTGCCGCCGACCGAGGCACTGGATCACTTCGTCGACCTCATCGCGAGGGTCGAGGCCGCGGCCGCGCAGGCCCGCTGCCCGGTAGTGATCGAGGGCTACGGCCCGCCGCCGGATCCACGGCTGGCCTCGACGACGATCACGCCCGACCCGGGCGTGATCGAGGTCAACGTCGCGCCCACCGCCAGCTTCGCCGAACAGCATCGGCAGCTGGAAACCCTGTACGAGCAGGCCCGGCTCGCCCGGCTGTCCACCGAGTCGTTCGACGTCGACGGCAGCCACGGCGGCACCGGTGGGGGCAACCACATCACGCTGGGCGGCGTCACGCCGGCGGACTCGCCGCTGCTGCGCCGCCCCGACCTGCTCGTCTCGCTGCTGACCTACTGGCAGCGACACCCTGCGCTGTCCTATCTGTTCGCCGGGCGGTTCGTCGGCACCACGTCGCAGGCGCCGCGCGTGGACGAGGGCCGCGACGAGGCGCTCTACGAACTCGAGATCGCGTTCGCCGAAATCTCCCGGCTGGCCGGACCTTTCGGGCGCAACGCGCCGCGGCCGTGGGTGACCGACCGGGCGCTGCGCCACCTGCTCACCGACATCACCGGCAACACCCACCGCGCCGAGTTCTGCATCGACAAGCTCTACAGCCCCGACAGTCCGCGCGGTCGGCTGGGCCTGCTGGAGCTGCGTGGCTTCGAGATGCCGCCGCATCTGCGCATGGCGATGGTGCAGTCGCTGCTGGTGCGCTCGCTGGTCGCGTGGTTCTGGGACGAGCCGCTGCGCGCCCCGCTGATACGCCACGGCGCCAACCTGCACGGGCGATACCTGTTGCCGCACTTCCTGATTCACGACATCGCCGACGTCGCCGCCGACCTGCGCGCGCACGGCATCGCGTTCGAGACCAGTTGGCTCGACCCGTTCACCGAATTCCGCTTCCCGCGCATCGGCACCGCCGTCTTCGACGGCGTGGAGATCGAGCTGCGCGGGGCCATCGAGCCGTGGAACACCCTCGGCGAGGAGGCCACCGCGACGGGCACAGCCCGCTACGTCGACTCGTCGGTCGAACGCATTCAGGTCCGCATCATCGGCGCCGACCGCGACCGTTATGTGGTGACGTGCAACGGTTATCCGCTGCCGTTGCTGGCGACCGACAACCCCGGCATCCACGTGGGCGGGGTGCGGTTCAAGGCGTGGCAGCCGCCCAGCGCCCTGCACCCGACGCTCACCACCGACGTGCCGCTGCAGTTCGAGCTGGTCGACCTCGCCACCGGGACGTCGCGCGGCGGGTGCACCTACCACGTCGCGCATCCCGGTGGCCGCGCCTACGACGAGCCGCCCGTCAACGCCGTCGAGGCCGAGTCGCGGCGCGCCCGCCGCTTCGAGGCCACCGGCTTCACCCCGGGCAAGCTCGACCTGTCCGCCATCCGGGAGAAGCAGGCCCGAATATTCACCGACATCGGCGCGCCGGGCATCCTTGACCTGCGGCGCGTGCGTACCGTTCAGCAGTAATGGCATCCCCGGATTCCCTTGCGGTTCCTGCGGACCGCTACGACGCCGACCGGCTGCTGGCCGGGTATCAGACCGCGCGGGCGCAGGAAGCGCTGTTCGATCTGCGGCACGGTCCGGGGATCGGTTACGACGAATTCGTCGACAACGACGGCAACGTGCGCCCGGCCTGGGCCGAGTTGGCCGATACCGTCGCCGAGTGCGGGCGGGCCGGGCTAAACCAGCTGCGGTCGCTGGTGCACAGCCTGATCGACAACGACGGCATTACCTACACCGAGGTCGATTCCGGCCGCGACGGCCACGGCGTGGAGCCCAGACCCTGGAGCCTGGACACGCTGCCCATCGTGATCTCCGCGGCCGACTGGGAGGTGCTGGAGGCCGGGCTCGTGCAGCGCTCGCGCCTGCTGGATGCCGTGCTCGCGGATCTCTACGGGCCCCGCAGCCTGCTCACCGACGAGGTGATTCCGCCGGAGCTGGTGTTCGCCCATCCCGGCTACGTGCGCAGCGCCACCGGAATCGAAGTGCCCGGGCACCACCAGCTTTTCATGCACGCCTGCGATGTCAGCCGGCTGGCCGAGGGCAGCTTTCAGGTCAACGCCGACTGGACGCAGGCCCCGTCGGGCGCCGGCTACGCGCTGGCCGACCGGCGCGTCATCGCGCACGCCATTCCCGACCTCTACGAGCGGATCGCGCCGCGACCGACCACCCCGTTCGCGCAGGCGCTGCGGCTGGCGCTGATCGATGCGGCGCCCGACGTCGCCCAGGACCCCGTGGTGGTGGTGCTGTCGCCCGGCATCTACTCGGAAACGGCTTTTGATCAGGCGTATCTGGCGACGCTGCTGGGCTTTCCGCTGGTGGAAAGCGCCGATTTGGTGGTGCGCGACGGCAAGCTGTGGATGCGCTCGCTGGGCACGCTCAAACAGGTCGACGTGGTGCTTCGCCGCGTCGACGCCGTCTACGCCGACCCGCTGGACCTGCGCGCGGACTCGCGGCTGGGCGTCGTCGGTTTGGTGGAGGCCCAGCACCGCGGCACGGTGACCGTGGTCAACACCCTGGGCAGCGGCATCCTGGAAAGCCCTGGGCTACTGCGCTTTCTGCCTGACCTGGCCGAGCGGCTGCTCGGCGAACCCCCGCTGCTGGGGACCGCACCGCTGTACTGGGGCGGCATCGCGAGCGAACGCTCGCACCTGCTGGCCAATCTCTCGTCGCTGCTGATCAAGTCCACGGTCGGCGGGAAAACCCTTGTCGGGCCGACACTTTCGTCGACCCAGCTCACCGAGTTGGCGGCCAGGATCGAGGACATGCCCTGGCACTGGGTCGGCCAGGAGCTGCCGCAGTTCTCGTCGGCGCCGACCGATCATTCCGGCGAGTTGTCGTCGGCCGGTATCGGCATGCGGTTGTTCACCGTCGCCCAGCGCAGCGGCTACGCGCCGATGGTCGGCGGCGTCGGCTATGTACTGGCACCCGGGCCCGCCGCGTACACGCTGAAAACCGTTGCGGCAAAAGATGTCTGGGTGCGCCCAACCGAGCGGGCCCGCGCCGAGGCCATCACGCTGCCCTTGGTCGAGCCACCGGTGAAGACCGCCGCCGGTACCTGGGCGGTCAGCTCGCCGCGTGTGCTGTCCGACCTGTTCTGGATGGGACGCTACGGCGAGCGGGCGGAGAACATGGCCCGGTTGCTGATCGTCGCCCGCGACCGCTTCCACGTCTACCGGCTCCAGCAGGACACCGAGGAAAGCCTGTGTGTCCCAGTGCTGATGGCCGCGCTGGGCCGCATCACCGGGACCGACACCGGGGCCGACCACGACCACGCGGAGGTGATCGCCATCGCCCCCTCGACGCTGTGGTCCTTGACGGTGGACCCTGACCGGCCGGGGTCGCTGGTCCAGTCGGTGGAGGGGCTCGCGCTGGCCGCCAGGGCGGTGCGCGACCAGCTGTCCAACGACACGTGGATGGTGCTGGCCGGCGTGGAGCGCGCGCTGGCCCACCGGGCCGATCCGCCGCAGTCGCTCGCCCGGGCCGACGGCCTGCTCGCCTCGGCGCATTCGCAGACGCTGGCCGGGATGCTGACGCTGGCGGGGATCGCCGGCGAGTCGATGGTGCGCGACGTGGGTTGGACGATGATGGACATCGGCAAACGCATCGAACGGGGCCTCTGGCTGACCGCGTTGCTGGGTGCCACGATGACCACCGTGCGCGGCGCCGCCGCCGAGCAGGCCGTCATCGAGGCCACGCTGGTGGCGTGCGAGTCGTCGGTGATCTACCGGCGCCGCACGGTCGGCAAGGTCAGTGTCGCCGCGATGACCGAGCTGATGCTGTTCGACGCGCAAAACCCGCGATCGCTGCTGTATCAGGTGGAGCGGCTGCGGGCCGACCTCAAGGACTTGCCCGGCTCGTCGGGATCGTCGCGACCGGAGCGGCTGGTCGACGAGATCGGGACGCGGCTGCGCCGGTCGCATCCCGACGAGCTGGACGAGGTCACCGACGGCCGCCGCGCGCAGCTGGCGGATCTGCTCGCTGCCATCCAAGCCGAGTTGCGCGATCTGGCCGAGGCGATCACCGAAACACAGCTGGCACTGCCGGTCGCCATGCGGCCGCTGTGGGGCGGCGACGAACGCCGCGTGATGCCCGCCTAGCCGGCAGCTAAGCGCTGACGGCCGTGGGCCCCTTCGAATCCGAGGTCACCTGGTCGATGACCGTGTGGATGAACCGCATCTTCTCCAGGACGGCCGCGGGCAGCACGAAGGGATACAGGTCGTCGTGGCCCATCGAACGGTTCACCATGTTCAGCGACCACGACAACGGCAGCCACATCTCGATGATGTTGGGAAATGCGCTGGGGCCCAAGGCCGGCCGGTCGAACGTCGCCGATGCCGGCGCCAGGCCGCACCACGCGCAGGTGTCCAGCGTGTCGCGGATGTGCAGGTAGTGGGCGAAGGTCTCGGCCCAATCCTCGGCGGGGTGCATGGTCGCATACGACGACACGAAGCTCTCCTGCCAACCCTGCGGCGCGCCCTCGCTGTAATGCCGATCCAGCGCCTCCTGATAGTCGGCGTCCGGGTCGCCGAACAGCTCGTTGAACCGCGTCACGTAATCGCTGGACGGGGTGATCAGCCGGTAGAAGTAGTAATGCCCGACCTCGTGCCGGAAGTGGCCGAGCAGGGTCCGGTACGGCTCTTCCATCTCGACCCGCAGCTGTTCGCGATGGACGTCGTCGCCCTCGGCCAAATCCAGCGTGATGACGCCGTTGTCGTGGCCGGTCATCACCTTTTCGTGCGCGCTGGACAGCAGGCGAAAGCCCAAGCCGTAGTCGGGATCCCGGTCGCGCCCGACGATCGGCAACTTCAACTCGGACAGCTCGGCGACCAGCCGCCGCTTGGCCGCCTCGGCCCGGGCGAACGCGGCCAGCCCGTCGGCGTCGTTGTCGTTGGGCCGTTCCAGCGTCAGCGCGCACGATGCGCACAGTCCGCCGGGGTCGTTCACGGAAACCAACCAATTGCATTCGGCGAGATGGCGATTGGCGCACAGTTCGTACTCGCTGGCGCAGACGAAGCCGGGCTTGTCGCCTTCCTCACCGGTGGTGATCACCAGCAGGGCCATGTTCTCGAGCGAAAACCCCAGCGCGCTGCCACACGCCAGGCAGGTGGAGTTCTCGAACGTCAGACGCTGGCCGCAGTTGGGGCAGTGGAAGTCACGCATCCAGCACATCACCCTCGAACGGCACCACGTCCACGGCGACGTCGATCACGCTGTTCTCCGCATCCGTGTAGATGATGCCCCGCAGCGGCGGCACGTCCGCGTAGTCGCGGCCGCGCCCGACGACGATGTAGCGCTGGTCGACCATCTGGTCGTTGGTGGGATCGAGGCCCAGCCACTCGTACTGGCCGGGCTGCCGCGGCGTCCATACCGAGGCCCAGGCATGGGTGGCGTCGATACCGATCATTCGGTCCTTTCCCGGCGGCGGGTCGGTGGCCAGATAACCGGACACGTAGCACGCCGCCAGACCATTGGCTCGCAGACAGGCGATCGCCAGCCTCGCGAAGTCTTGGCATACCCCCTCCCGGGCCGCCAGAACCTCGTCGACCCCGGTGGAAATCGTCGTAGAGCCCGATCGGTAGGTGAAGTCGGTGAAGATCCGGGACGCGAGGTCGCGCAACACCTCGACCAGCGGGCGCCCGGGCGCGAAGCTGGGGGCCGCGTATTCGCGCACGGCGTCGGTGATCTCGGGCGGGTCGAGGTCCAGAGTGAACTCGGTCGCCAGCGCCCCGCGGGGTCCGGCCGGCCGGGCTTCCTCCCAGGGCGCCACGGCCGGCCCGCTGGTGTAGGTCTCGGCGGCCAGCGGATACACGTCGACGATGGAGTCGCTGGTGATCGTGAGGGTGCGATGCGGCTCGGTGACGTGGAAAAAGGAGCTGATGTTGCCGTAGGCATCGAGGCTGGTGGAGATGTCGGCGGGGGCCGGCTCGATATCCAGCCGGTGCGCGATGCAGCGCTGCCGCAGTGAATCCCGCGGGGTGAGAAAACCGCGGCCGTAGGAGCTGGTCACGGTGTCGGAGTAGCGGTACTCGGTGCGATGGGTGACGCGATGGCGGCGGGTGACCGCGGCCTGCACCTGAGACGCTTCCGAAGACAACCCGCCACCTCCTAGCAATCGATTGCCAATACGGCACCATCCGCACCATATCCGGCGCACAATCGTGGTGTGGCCACGTGGGACGACGTCGCCCGCATCGTTGGCGAGCTACCGCTGACCTCCGAGCAGTCACCGCACGACTGGCGGGTCGGCAAGAAATTGCTGGCGTGGGAGCGTCCGCTGCGCCCCTCGGACCGCGAGGCGCTGGCGGCAAGCGGCGTGGAGCCACCCGAGGGCGACATTCTCGGCGTCCGGGTGTCCGACGAGGGCGTCAAGTTCGCGTTGATCGCCGACGAGCCGGCCATCTACTTCACCACCCCGCACTTCGACGGGTATCCGGCGGTGCTGGTCAGACTGGCCGAGATCGAGGCCCGCGGCCTCGAGGAGCTGATCACCGAGGCCTGGCTGACCCAGGCGCCCAAGAAACTTGTCGAGGAGTTCCTGACCGGCTCCTTCTGAGCCCGGGTCATAGCGCCCGCAGGTCGATGACCCGTTGCACGTCGTCCACGCAGGCCTGGACGACGTCGGCGAGCACCACGTCGGTTCGCTCGCGGGCGCCGGCGTGCAGCGTCGACGCATGGCGGCGCGGGGGGGCCACGTAGGCGCATGCTCCCGCGGGATCGGAATCGGCGAGCGCCGTGGCCGCCGCGAGGTCGACCAGCACGTCCGGCACCGGGGGCGCAAGATCGCAGCCGGCGTCGTCGGGGGGCGCGACGGCCCGCGCCAGCTGCAGCACGGAACCGGCGAGCAGGGCCACGTGCACGGCCTGGTGCTCGGCGGCCTGCACGGCTCCGCGCATCCCCCATCGCCGCGGGGCGATCCGCACCACGTGGCGGGCGGTGGTGCGCGCGCCGATGAGGCCACCCAGCTGCCCGTGCACCCTGTCGACGGCCGACAGCGGCCAGTCGGGCGCCGGCACCCTGCGGCCCGACGCGATGTCCGCGGTGCGGGCCAGCACCGCGCGCAGGGTGCCGAGCACTCCGATGCGCGCGCTGCGCAGCACCTCCAGCGGGTCGGCGGGGAACAGGACGACGGCGAAGACGATGGCCAGGCAGCCGCCGATCAGCGCGTCGAAGATGCGCTCGAAACCAACCCCGCCGCGGTACAACGCCAGCACCAGGATCGACGACACGACGGTCTGGTTGGCGAACATCATGCCCTGGCCGATGTAGCCCTGACCTATGAACACCGCGACCAGGAGCGCGATCAGCGCGGCGACCGCGATGGGGACCGCCCCGGGCCCCAGAAGGCCCTGCACGGCGGTGCCCACCCCGATTCCCAGCGTGACGCCGATCATCATCTGGATGGCGCGTTGGGCGCGCAGCACGTTGCTGATCGACAACGACACGGCCGCGGCGATCGGCGCGAAGAAGGGCTGGGGATGCGCGAGCACATCGTGGGCGAGATACCAGGCCAGGCCCGCGGCCACCGACGTCTGCAGGAGCGTGAACCACAGGTCACGGACCCGTTTGAAACCCGCGACGACGGCGGATTTGGCCCCCGACGGCCGCGTCAACAGCGAAGCGCTCATCACGCTTACTTACCCCACCGCGCGCGGGGTCGCTCGGCGGGGCTAGGTCGTTTGCAATTCGAAGAGCGGGATCACCCGGGTGGTCTTGGACTGATACTCCGCGAAGCCCGGCGCCGCGGCCGCGACCTTTTCGAAGAGCTCGTCGCGCTCCGCGGTCGGCAGCTCGCGGGCCGTCACGTCGAACGTGTCGGTGCCGATCTCGACATGGGCCGCCGGGTTGGCGCGCAGGTTGTGCACCCACGCTGGACTGACCGGGGCGCCGGCGAAGGAGCCGATGATGATCAGCTTGCCGTCGATGCGGAAGTACGCCAGCGGTGAAGTCCGCTTCTTGCCGGACTTGGCGCCCGTCGTGGTGAGCAGCAACAGGTTGGCACCGGCGAATTGGCCGCCGACCTTGCCGCCGTTGGCGCGGAACTCGTCGACGATGCCGTTGTTGAATGCGTTGATCGTGTCGGTATCAGGGATCCCTTGGGTCATGCCTGGTCAACCTTTTCGGGTTCGGCGTCTATTCCGGACAGAAAGTGTCCATTTTTGTGCTCCTGGTTGCCCCTAGTCGATGAACGCAGCCCAAAAACGGGCGGCGACAACCTAAGGGAGATCACCATGAAGAACACCTCAACCAGCCGCAAACACAGTCGCTTTCGGTACGCCGCGACGCTCTTCGGCGCGCTGGCCATTGTCGCGTTGGCCCCCGCCACCGCGTATGCCGAGCCCAACGGGCCCACCGGCCCGAGCGGCGGATGCCACTACACCGACCCGGACGGCTACGACATCCCGATCGACGAGGGCCAGGGCGTCATCGTCGGCGGCAAGCTCGTCACCTGCACCAACGGCAAAACGGTCGTCACCGATGCGCCGGCACGCACGCACCCCCACCCGCCGGTGGCACCGCCGAATCACGCGCCGGTACAGACCCGGAAAGTGTAAGCGGGGCAACCACACTGAAGCTCGCCCCGGGCGTTACGCGCCCGGGGTCAGCTGGGTTCCGGCTTGGCGTCTATTCCGGACTCCTTGCGCTGCTGGGCCGTGATCGGCGCCGGCGCGTCGGTCAGCGGGTCGACGCCGCCGCCGGTCTTCGGGAACGCGATCACCTCGCGGATGGAGTCGACGCCGGACAGCAGCGCGTTGATCCGGTCCCAGCCGAAGGCGATGCCGCCGTGCGGCGGCGCGCCAAACATGAACGCCTCCAACAGGAATCCGAACTTCTCCTCCGCCTCGGCCTTGTCGAGGCCCATCACCGCGAACACGCGTTCCTGGACGTCGCGGCGGTGGATACGGATCGAGCCACCGCCGATCTCGTTGCCGTTGCAGACGATGTCGTACGCGTCGGCCAGCACACCGCCGGGGTCCTTGTCGACCGCGTCCTCGTGCTCGGGCTTGGGCGAGGTGAACGCGTGGTGCACCGCGGTCCACGCTCCGGAGCCGACCGCCACGTCGCCGGCGGCGGTCGCCTCTTCGGCGGGCTCGAACAGCGGCGGGTCGACCACCCAGACGAACGCCCACGCGTTCTCCTCGATCATGTCGAGCCGGCGCGCGATCTCGCCGCGGGCGGCGCCCAACAGCGCCCGCGACGACTTCGCCGGGCCCGCCGAGAAGAAGACGCAGTCCCCCGGCTTGGCGCCGACATGCGCGGCCAGGCCGTCGCGTTCGCGCTCGCTGAGGTTCTTGGCCACCGGGCCGCCCAGCGTGCCGTCGTCTCCGACCAGCACGTAGGCCAGTCCGCGGTGGCCGCGCTGTTTGGCCCACTCCTGCCAGCCGTCCAGCGTGCGGCGCGGCTGCGAGGCCCCGCCGGGCATCACCACCGCGCCGACATACGGCGCCTGGAAGACCCGAAATGTGGTGTCTTTGAAGAACTCTGTGCACTCGACGAGCTCCAGCCCGAACCGCATGTCGGGTTTGTCGGAGCCGAACCGTCGCATGGCGTCGGCGTAGCTGATCCGCGGGATCGGGGTCGGCAGCCGGTAGCCGATCAGCTCCCACAGCGCGGCCAGGATCTCCTCGGAGATCGCGATCACGTCTTCGGCGTCGACGAAGCTCATCTCCATATCGAGCTGGGTGAACTCTGGCTGGCGGTCGGCGCGGAAATCCTCGTCGCGGTAGCAGCGGGCGATCTGGTAGTAGCGCTCCATCCCGGCGACCATCAGCAGCTGCTTGAACAGCTGCGGGCTTTGGGGCAGGGCGTAGAACGAACCCGGGTGCAGGCGGGCCGGCACCAGGAAGTCGCGCGCGCCCTCCGGCGTCGAGCGGGTGATGGTCGGGGTCTCGATCTCGACGAAGTCGTGGCGATCCAGCACCGCGCGGGCGGCGGCATTCACCTTGGAGCGCAACCGAATTGCCCCGGCCGGGCCGTCGCGGCGCAGGTCGAGGTAGCGGTACTTCAACCGCAGCTCCTCGCCGGCGGGCTCGTCGAGCTGGAACGGCAACGGGGCACTTTCGCCGAGCACGGTCAGCGAGGTGACGTTGACCTCGATCTCGCCGGTGGCGATCTCGGTGTTGGCGTTGCCTTCCGGGCGGATCTCCACGACGCCGTCGACCGCGATGCAGAACTCGGCGCGCAGCCGGTGCGCCTGGGCCAGCACGTCGGGGGCGCGGAAGACGACCTGTGCCACGCCGGAGGCGTCGCGCAGATCGATGAAGATGACACCGCCGTGGTCGCGGCGGCGCGCCACCCAGCCGGCCAACGTCACCTGCTGTCCGGCGTCGCTAGCCCGTAGCGAACCAGCGGCGTGGCTGCGCAGCACAAACACTCCCTTTCAGCAGGCTTTGGACGAGTGACCAGTCTAGAGCAGGTATTTTCGGTCCTATCGCCACCACCATCGCCCTCGTCGGTCCCGGCGCCGTCGGCACGACGGTCGCCGGGCTGCTCTACAAGGCCGGGCATTCGGTCCTGGTCTGCGGCCACACTCCCCGCGACAGCATCGAGCTGCGGCCCGACGGCGAAGAGCCGATCGTGGTGCCCGGCCCGGTGCTCACCGATCCCGCGGAGATCACGGGCACGGTCGACCTGGTGGTGCTGGCGGTCAAGGCCACCCAGAACGACGAGGCGGCCGGCTGGCTGGCCCGGTTGTGCGACGAGCACACCATCGTCGCCGTGCTGCAAAACGGTGTCGAGCAGGTCGAACAGGTCAAGCCGCACTGCCCGTCCTCCCCCGTGATCCCGGGCATCGTGTGGTATTCGGCCGAGACTCAGGCCGGCGGCTGGGTGCGATTACGCACCGAAGCCCGGTTGGTGCTGCCCTCCGGACCCGCGGCGGAGAGCGTCGCCGAGCTGCTGCGCGGCGCCGGCTGCCACGTCGAGTGCGATCCGGACTTCCTCACGGGGGCCTGGCGCAAGCTGCTGACCAACGCGCTGGCGGGGTTCATGGTGCTCTCACGGCGGCGATCCGGCATGTTCCGCCGCGACGACGTCGCCGCGTTGTCGCGGCGCTATGTCGCCGAATGCCTGGCCGTCGCGCGGGCCGAAGGGGCCCGGCTGCCGGACGGCGTGGTCGACGAGTTGGTCGACATGTTCCGTCACGTTCCCGAAGACATGAGCACCTCGATGCTGGCCGACGCGGAAAACGGCCGGCGGCTGGAGTGGCAGATCCGCAACGGGGTGATCATCCGCAAGGCCCGCGCCCACAACCTGGCGACGCCGATCAGCGACATCCTGGTGCCGCTGCTGGCCGCCGCCAGCGACGGTCCGGGCTAGGTTAGAGGCCATGTACGCCTGCGAGCGCGTCGACCTCGGCTTCATCGAGAACGCGCCATTCCGATTCCGCAACAGTGTCGAGCTCGCCATCACACCCGAGCAGCTGTTCGAGGTGCTCGCCGACGCCGAATCCTGGCCGCGCTGGGCCCCGGTGATCACCAAGGTGACCTGGACCAGTCCCGAGCCGCGCGGCGTGGGCACCACCCGCATCGTCGAGATGCGCGGCGGCATCGTCGGCGACGAGGAGTTCATTGCGTGGGAACCGTTTCGCCGCATGGCATTTCGGTTCAACGAGTGCTCGACGCGCTCGGTGGCCGCGTTCGCCGAAGACTACGTCGTGGAAGTCATTCCCGGTGGCTGCCGGCTGACCTGGACCATGGCGCAGCAGCCGGCCGGCCCGGCGCGGCTGGCGATGTTGTTCGCCGGGCCCCTGCTGAACCTGGGCCTGCGCCGGTTTCTGCGTAATCTGCGTAGCTATACCGATGCGCGCGCGGCCCAGCAGCATTAGGAGGGTGCGATGACCTTCAACGAGGGTATGCAGATCGACACCAGCACCGCGGAGTCGTCCGGCGGTATGGGCGGCATGGGCATGGCCGTCGGGGGCGGCGGCGTCGGGCTCCTGATCCTGCTCGCGGCGTTGTTCTTCGGCGTCGACCCCGGCCGCGTGATGAACTCCCAGCAGATGAACACGGGCGGCTACTCGGCGCCCGGGTTTGACCTGGGCCAGTGCAAGACCGGCGCCGACGCCAACAAGTACGTGCAGTGCCGCGTGATCGCCACCGGCAATTCGGTGGACGCGGTCTGGCATCAGCTGATGCCGGGCTACACCCGCCCGCGCGTACGGCTCTTCACCGGCCAGGTGGAGACCGGCTGCGGCGCGGCCACCACCGCGGTCGGGCCGTTCTATTGCCCGGTGGATCAGACCGCGTACTTCGACACCGACTTCTTCCAGGAGCTGGTCGACAAATTCGGTTCCAGCGGTGGACCATTCGCGCAGGAGTACGTGGTCGCCCACGAATACGGCCATCACGTGCAGCAGCTGCAGGGCGTCCTGGGCCGTTCGCAGCAGGGCGCGCAGGGCGCCGGCGGCAACGGCGTGCGCACCGAGTTACAGGCGGACTGCTACGCCGGCATCTGGGCGCACTACGCGTCGACGGTCAAGCAGGAAAGCACCGGCGTGCCGTACCTGCAGCCGTTGAGCGACAAGGACATTGCCGACGCGCTGTCGGCCGCGGCGTCGGTGGGCGATGACCGCATCCAGCGGGAGACGACCGGGCGCGTCAACCCGGAGTCGTGGACGCACGGGTCCGCCGCGCAACGGCAGAAGTGGTTCACCATCGGGTATCAGACCGGTGACCCGCACCAGTGCGACACCTTCGCCGCCACGAACCTCGGCTAGGCGGCAAGCAGGCCCTTGAGTTCGGCGCTTACCCGGGCGGCCGGGCCGCGCAGGTGACGGTGGTGGTCGCGTCCTGCTGCGCGACCACCTGGCCGTCCACAGCGATCTCGCAGTGGAATGAGGCCGGACCGTTGCCCGAATCCGGCCAATGCAGCATGCCGCTGGCGCTGATGCTCGCCCACTGCGTCGGGTTCGCCATGGTGACGGTGTAGGTGACCGGCGTTCCACCGCTGAGCGGAGCCTGCACGCTGGTCATGAACTTCGACGGGTCCGCATCGTAGGCGGCCTGGCTGGGCGGATCGGCGTTCACGTAGTTGACGGTGGCGGTCAGATTGTTGGGGCTCGACACGGTGTACGTCACCTGATGGCCGGCCGGATCCGCATAGGAGGTCGCGGGCGTGACAGCCACTGCTGCAGCTGCCGCAAACGTTGCCGCGGCGACCACGCTGGTCACATTTCGCACGTTGGTCATATCGAAAACGCTACCGGATCCGTTACCCCGGGAATTTGACCCGAAAGTCCCTACGATGCAGCTGTGCCCACCGCATTCGTGTTGTCCGGCGGCGCCAGCCTCGGAGCGATCCATGTCGGGATGCTGCTCGCCCTGGCCGACGAAGGGGAATCGCCCGACCTGATCGTCGGCACGTCCGTCGGCGCGGTCAACGGCGGGTGGATCGCGTCGCGGCCCGACGCCGCCGGGATTCGCGGCCTCGCCGACCTGTGGGTGTCGCTGTCGCGACGCGACATCTTCCCCACCCATCCGCTTGCCGGGGCGCTGGGCATGCTTGGTCGCCGGTCGCACCTGGTACCCAACACCGGATTGCGGCGCCTGCTCGCCGAGAAATTGGAGTTCGAACGCCTCGAGGACGCGCCCGTCCCGCTGCATGTGGTGGCCACCGACGTCATCTCCGGCACCGATGTGCGGCTGTCGTCGGGCGACGCCGTCGACGCGATCGCCGCCAGCGCCGCGATCCCGGGCGTCTTCCCGCCGGTGCGCATCGACGGCCGCCACCTGATGGACGGCGGCGTGGTGAACAACACCCCGATCTCGCACGCCGTCAAGCTCGGCGCCGACCGGATCTGGGTGCTGCCGACCGGCTACTCGTGCGACCTGCCCGCGGCACCCAAGACGGCCGTGAACATGGCGTTGCACGCCATGACCCTCGCCGTCAACCACCGCCTGGCCGTCGACGTCGAGCGCTTCGAACGGGACATCGACCTCCGCGTGATCCGGCCGCTGTGCCCGGTCGCCACGTCGGGAGCCGACTTCTCGCACGGGGCAACGCTGATCGAGCGGTCGCACGCGGCCACCCGCGAGTGGCTCGCGGCGCGCCCGCCGGCCGAAGGCCAAGCCGGATTGCTCGAACCGCATCGCCACTAGGTCGCCCGGCTCGGGTATGAAGCAAGCATGAGCGACGACCCGGAGCGGGCCGGCGGGATCAGCCGCCGCCGGCTGCTCACCTTGACCGCGGCCTCCGCGGTGCTGGGCGGCGTCGGGGTCGGCGGGGCCGCGCTGCTGTGGTCGGGCCACGCGCATCCCCGGGGCCCGGCGCTGTGGCACCAGCCGGATCGCGGCGCGGCGCCGCCGGTGGCCGGGCTGCACCTGCAATTCGGCAGGAATGCCGCCACCGAGGTGGTGGTGTCGTGGCACAGCACCGACGCCGTTGGCAATCCACGAGTCATGCTGGGCACCCCGGCGTCCGGATTCGGCCGCACCGTGGCGGCCGAGACTCGCACGTACCGGGACGCCAAGTCCAACACCGAAGTTCGCGTCAACCACGCCCGCCTGACGAACCTTACCCCGGATACCGACTACGTCTACGCCGCGCTGCACGACGGCGCCGAGCCGGAACCCGGAACGGTGCGCACCGCGCCGGTGGGGCGAAAACCGCTGCGCTTCACCAGCTTCGGCGATCAGTCCACACCGACACTGGACAAGCTGCCCAACGGCGGCTACGGCACCGACAACATCGGTTCACCCGCGGCCGGTGACACCACGCTGGCGATCGAACGGCTCGGCCCGCTGTTCAACCTGGTCAACGGCGACCTGTGCTACGCCAACCTGGCACAGGACCGAATTCGCACCTGGTCGAACTGGTTCGAGAACAACACCCGCTCGGCGCGCTATCGGCCGTGGATGCCGGCGGCGGGCAATCACGAGAACGAATTGGGCAACGGCCCAATCGGTTACGGCGCGTATCAAACGTACTTCCAGGTACCCGATTCGGGATCCGGCCCGGAGATGCGCGGCATGTGGTACTCCTTCACCGCCGGCTCGGTGCGGGTGATCAGCCTCAACAACGACGACGTGGCCTTTCAGGACGGCGGCAACTTCTATGTGCACGGCTACTCCGGCGGCGAGCAAAAGCGCTGGCTTGCAGGCGAACTCGCCGCGGCGCGGCGCGACCCCGATGTCGACTGGGTGGTTGTCTGCATGCATCAGACGGCGATCTCCACCGCCGACCGCCGCAACGGCGCCGACCTCGGCATCCGCGAGGAATGGCTGCCGTTGTTCGATCAGTACCAGGTCGATCTGGTGCTGTGCGGCCACGAACATCACTACGAACGGTCACATCCGCTGCGCGGGACGCTGGGCACCGATACCCGGACCCCGAGGCCCGTCGACACCCGTTCCGATCTCATCGACGCGACCCGGGGCACGGTGCACATCGTCATCGGTGGGGGCGGCACCTCCGCGCCGTCCAATGGCCTGTTCTTCGCCCAGCCGCTGTGCCGCGTGTTGACGGGTGTCGGCGCGTTCGATCCGGCGATCGGGCGCAAGCCACCGATCTATGCGATCGAAGATGCGCCGTGGTCGGCGTTTCGCGATCGCGACAACCCTTACGGCTTCGTGGCTTTCGACGTCGATCCGGGGCAACCCGGCGGCAACACCTCGATCAAGGCGACGTATTACGCGCTGCGCGGGTTGTTCGGCGCGGTCACCGTCGTCGACCAGTTCACGCTCACCAAGCCGCGTGGCGACAAGCCGGCCTAAAACAGCGTCTGCTGAACGGGTTCCGGCGCCGCCACCGCGGCAGCCCGTGGGACGGGGCGATGGTGGCCACCGAGCCGATGCTTCGCGATCAGCGGCGCGGCCCGGTCGCGCAACATGTCGCGGTAGCTGGTCGGGAGGTAGGCGCCGCGGCGGTAGAGGTCGCGATAGCGGCCGACCAGCTCGGGATGCGAGCGGGCCAGCCACGACATGAACCAGCCGCGGGTCGAGCCGCGCAGGTGCAGGCCGAAGACCGTGACGCCGGTGGCCCCCGCGGCCGCGATCTGGCCAAGCAGACCGTCGAGGTGCTCGACGGAATCGGTGAGATGCGGCAGCACCGGCGCGACCATCACGTGGCAGTCCAGGCCGGCGTCGCGGATCGCGGTGATGAGGCCCAGACGCGCCTGCGGCGTCGGGGTGCCGGGCTCGACGTCGCGGTGCAGCTCGGGCTCGGCCACCGCCAGCGACACCGCGACCGACACCCCAACGTGTTGGGCCGCATCGGCGATCAGCGGCAGGTCGCGGCGCAACAGCGTGCCCTTGGTCAGGATCGACAGCGGCGTGCCGGAGTCGGCGAGGGCGCCGATGATGCCCGGCATCAGCGCATAGCGGCCCTCGGCGCGCTGGTAGGGATCGGTGTTGGTGCCCAGCGCGACGGCCTCGCGCCGCCACGACGGGCGGCGCAGCTCGCGGCGCAGCACGTCGGCGACGTTGGTCTTGACCACCACCTGGGTGTCGAAGTCGGTGCCGCAGTCGAATTCCAGATATTCATGGGTGGGGCGCGCGAAGCAGTAGCGGCAGGCATGCGAGCAGCCGCGATAGCCGTTGACGGTGTAGCGGAACGGCAGCGCCGAGGCATCCGGCACCTTGTTCAGTGCGGACTTGCACAGCACCTCGTGAAAGGTGATCCCGTCGAATTGCGGCGCGCGCACGCTTCGGACGAAGCCGATCCGCTGCAACCCGGGCAGCGCCCCGTCGTCGACGGGTTGCCCGTTGACCGCGACGGCCTGGGTAGCCCACCGCATCCACCTATTCGAACACTCGTTCGATGCGGCGTCAAGCCGGCTCGCGGCTAGAAGCCCGCGGGCAGGCGACTGATCTTGGGGTCCAGCGACACCACCGTGCTCGTATCCGGGCTCGCCTCCGGCGGATTCTTTCGTTCTTCGTATGCCGCCTCCAGGGTGGCCGGAAACCCTTCCAGGCCGCGGTACACGCCCACCAGTTGCTCGAGGATCTTGATTCGTTGCTGGCTCGCCTCGTCGACCGTCCGCCGGGCCTGCTCACGATACTGATCAGCCCCCTGCTTGGCGTCGGCAAGCAGCTGCTCATGCTCCCGTCGGGCGGTGTTCCACGCGTCCTCGATCGCCGATTGCGCTTCGGCGCGCAACCCGGCCAGTTCGGCGTCTTGCTTCTTTTTGGTTTCCTCGTACTCGGCGTCGAGCGCTTTCCGCTGCGCGGCAATATCCGCCAACAGCTCCTTGTACTTTCGCTGCGCGGCCTCGTTCTTGGCTTCGGCCGAAGCGATCAGCGCCGCTGACTCGGCGCGCGCCTCGGCTTGCATTTCGGAAACCTCTTCGATCGTGCGCCGCAGCAGGGCCGCGATCCGCTGTTGCATCGCGTACGGCGACGGTGAACTTTCGGTCAGGGCGGCGACTTCGTCCCTGAGGACGGTGACATCAATCCGCAGTGCGGCCGCTTCATCGCCGCATTCCTTCAGCTGGGTTCTGAGGCTTTCATTTTCGTCGATCAGCAACTGCTGCTTGCTGATCAGCTTCTCGATATAGGCATCGACCGCGGCCGGATCGTAGCCTCTGAGGATGCGAGCGAATGTCGTTGCGGGTTCGGTTATCACTGCCATTCCCCCTTCTGACTGAAAACGCATGTAGACCCGGGGAGATCGATCCAAAGTCGAGTATTCCACGTTCACGCATCCGCCGGAATAAGCCATTTTCTCCGGCTTTCGGTATTCGTCAGCGCGGTTCAGCCCGGCACCCCGGCGGGATGGTCAACGCCGAAATAGCAAGCGCGGCAAACCTACGTCAGGCCGTCCTCCAGGTAGCGCAGCGAGTATCTGCACTGCGGCTCGGACTCGAGCTCCGACTGCCAGGTGGCCCTCTCCCGGATCGCATCCGTCGCTCCATAAACCCGGCGATTGCAGCCCTGGCAGGTCAGAAGTGTGTACATCGTGTCTCCGCCACGGGGCCATTCCTCGCGGGCCCTGTCGGGCACCTCGATCGCAATGGACTGCTGCTCCGTGTTCTGGATCAGTTGGCCGGCGACGTGTCCCTCGGGGCACATCAGGTCCATGGTGAGTAATCCCTTGCCGGTCATCAGCGCCCCAGGCTCGAAAGTACCTCGGCGACAACCGAATCCACCGGCACCGAGACCTGCTCACCCGAGCCGAGGTCCTTCACCCCGATCGTGCCGGCCTCGAGATCGCGGTCACCGGCGACCAGCGCGAAGCGGGCACCGGAACGGTCCGCCGCGCGCATCGCGCCCTTGAGCCCGCGGTCGCCGTAGGCCATGTCGACGCGGACTCCGGACGCGCGCAGCTGCCCGGCCAGCACCGCCAGCCGCAGCTTGGCCGGCTCGCTCAGCGGCACACCGAACACCTCGCAGCGCGTCGTCTCCCCCACGCTCTTGCCCTCGGCCCGCAACGCCAGCAGGGTCCGGTCCACGCCGAGCCCAAACCCGATGCCGGACAAGTCTTGTCCGCCGAGCTCGCGCATCAGGCCGTCGTAACGGCCGCCGCCGCCGATGCCGGATTGCGCGCCCAGGCCGTCGTGCACGAACTCGAACGTCGTCTTGGTGTAGTAGTCCAGCCCGCGCACCATCCGCGGATTGAGGACATACGGCACGCCCAGCGCGTCCAGGTGCGCCAGCACGCTGTCGAAATGCTGCTTGGCGACATCGGAGAGGTGGTCGAGCAGCACCGGCGCATCGGCCGTCATCGCCCGCACCTCGGGACGTTTGTCGTCGAGCACCCGCAGCGGGTTGATCTCGGCACGGCGACGGGTCTCCTCATCAAGTGAGAGCCCAAACAGGAAGTCCTGCAACAGTTCCCGATATTGCGGGCGGCAGCTGTCGTCGCCCAGCGAGGTGATTTCCAGCCGGAACCAGTCCAGGCCCAGCGAGCGGAACCCGGCGTCGGCGACGGCGATCACCTCGGCGTCCAGCGCCGGATCGTCGACACCGATCGCCTCCACGCCCACCTGCTGCAGCTGGCGATAGCGGCCGGCCTGCGGACGCTCGTAGCGGAAGAACGGGCCGGCGTAACACAGCTTCACCGGCAGCGCGCCGCGGTCCAGGCCGTGTTCGATCACCGCCCGCACCACCGAGGCCGTGCCCTCGGGCCGCAGCGTCACCGAGCGGTTACCGCGGTCGGCGAAGGTGTACATCTCCTTGGACACCACGTCGGTGGATTCGCCGACGCCGCGGGCGAACAGCGCGGTGTCCTCGAAGATGGGTAGCTCGACGTCGCCGTAACCGGCCCTGCGGGCCGCGGCGAGCAACCCGTCGCGCACGGCGACGAATTGCGCCGACTCCGGCGGGATGTAGTCCGGCACTCCCTTGGGGGCGACAAACTCCGTCACGAGCTCAGGCCTTCGAGGAACGGGTTGAAACGTCGTTCGGCGCCGATCGTGGTGGAGGGGCCGTGCCCCGGCAGCACGACGGTCGCGTCGTCGAGCACCAGCAGTTTGTCGACGATCGAGGTCAGCAGGTCGCGGCCGCTACCCCCGAACAGGTCGGTGCGCCCGATCGAGCGCTCGAAGAGCGTGTCTCCCGTGAACACCACATCTTTGTCCGCGGAGACCCGGAACACCACCGAGCCGCGGGTGTGCCCGGGTGTGTGATCGACATTGACAGTCACGCTGCCCAGGTCGATCTTGTCGCCGTCGCGGTCCAGCTCGACCACCTGCTTGGGCTCGCGGAAGAACGCGCCGGCCACTACCTGGGCCAGCCGCGGGCCCAGGCCGTAGATCGGGTCTTTCAGCATGAACCGGTCCTCGGGATGGATGTAGGTCGGGCAGCCGAACGTGTCGGAAACCTTCTGCGCGGACCACATGTGGTCGATGTGGCCGTGGGTGAGTAACACCGCCGCCGGAGTCAGCCGGTTCTCGTCGAGGATGCGCCGCAGCGCGCCCATCGCGCGCTGTCCCGGGTCGACGATGACGCAATCCGTTCCGGGCCGCTCGGCCAGCACGTAGCAGTTGCACTGCAACACGCCGGCGGGAAATCCGGTGATCAACACGGTTCCCAGTTTCCCACGGGGCCCGGTTGACACCGGGCACCGCGCCCACATTAGCCTGAGCAGGCAAGTTGGCCCCGACTGAAGCAACCATGGAGGCATACCGGCCGTGCCGACCAACGAACAGCGACGAGCGAACGCCAAGCGCAAACTCGAACGGCAGCTGGAACGCCGCCAAAAGCAAGCCAAACGGCGCCGGATCGCGCTCATCGCAGGTGGCTCGATCGTCGCGGTGGCGATCGTGGCCGCCGTGGTGATCGCCGTGGTCAACAGCAAAAGCGAGCACAAGAACACCACCGCCGCCACGACCACCCCGGCCGGCAGCTCAGCGCCGGCCACGACGACCGCTCCGCAGACTGGCCAGGTACCGCCGTTGCCGCCGTTCAAGCCTACGGCCACCACCGGCGCCAACTGTCAGTACCCGGCGTCGCCGGACCCGGCCGCCAAGCCGGTCAAGCCGCCGCGCACCGGCAAGATTCCGACCGACCCGGCCCAAGTCAGCGCAAGCATGGCGACCAGCCAGGGCAACCTCGGCTTGATGTTGGCCAACAACGAATCACCTTGCGCGGTCAACAGTTTCGCGAGCCTCATCGGCCAGAAATACTTCGACAACACCAAATGCCACCGGCTGACCACCTCGGCCACGCTGGGCGTCCTGCAATGCGGCGACCCCAAGGGCGACGGCACCGGCGGCCCCGGCTACCAATTCGCCAACGAGTACCCCACCGACCAGTACCCGCCGAACGACCCGAAGCTGCAGGAGCCGGTGGTCTACCCGCGCGGCACGCTGGCCATGGCTAACGCCGGACCGGGCACCAACGGCAGCCAATTCTTCATGGTCTACAAGGATTCTCAGCTACCGCCGCAATACACCGTCTTCGGCACCATCCAGGCCGACGGGCTGGCGACCCTGGACAAGATCGCCAAGGCCGGCGTCTCCGGCGGCGGCGAGGACGGGGCGCCCAACAGCGAAGTCACCATCAAGTCGCTGCTGCTGGACTAAACCCTCAAGCGGCGCAACATTAATCGCGCTTTGTTCGCGCGATTCCCACGACCGGGCGGTCGAAAGTTTATGGTCGTTGCGTGGGGAAGGAATCATTCGGCCATTACCAGTTGCTGGATGTCTTGGGTCGCGGCGGGATGGGACAAGTCTTCCGCGCCTACGACTCCAGCACCGACCGGGTAGTCGCCCTCAAGGTGCTGCCGACGCATCTCGCCCAAGACGCCGAGTTCCAGGAACGCTTCCGGCGCGAGGCACGCATCGCGGCAAGCCTCAACGACCCACACGTGGTGCCCATCCACAATTACGGCGAGATCGACGGTCGGCTGTACGTCGACATGCGGCTGATCGAGGGCCGCGACCTGGCGCAGTACATCACCGAGAACGGCGGGCGGCTCAGCCCGCAGCGCGCGGTCGCGGTGATCGAACAGGTTGCGGCGGCGCTGGACAGCGCCCACCAGGTGGGGTTGGTCCATCGCGATATCAAGCCGACGAACATCTTGCTCACCAACGCGCGAGATTTCGTCTACCTGATCGACTTCGGGATCGCGCGCACGGCCGCCGACACCGCGCTCACCCACACCGGGCACACGATGGGCACCGTGGCGTACATGGCGCCCGAGCGTTTCCGCGGCAGCACTGACCACCGGGCCGACGTGTATTCGTTGGCCTGCGTCCTGCACGAGTCCTTGACCGGAATCCGTCCGTTCCCCGGCGACAGCCTCGAAGAGCAGCTCAATGGGCACCTGAACACCGCGCCGCCGCGAGCCTCCATCACCGCCCCCGACGTGCCGGCGGCCCTGGATGCGGTGGTCGCCCGGGGAATGGCGAAGGACGTCGACGAGCGGTACCAGAGCGCGATCGAGCTGGCGGAGGACGCCAAGGCCGCGCTGGTCGGCACGGGCATCATGGCCGCGCCCGGTCCGGCGCCGTCGTCGCGAACACCGTTGCCGCCGCCACCCGCGCCGTCCGCTCCCGCGCCGTCCGCTGCGGGGCCGCCCGCTCCGACAGGCGAGGTCGACCCGCGGCTGGCGTATCACCCGCCGACGCACTCAAGACGTCTGGTCTTGGGCATCGTCGGGGCGTCGGTGCTGGCGCTGGCGGCGGTGACGGCCCTAGTCATCGCGCTGGTGACGCACAGCGACGCCCCCGCGAAAAACAGCGCGGCGTCCACGGCGCCCGCCGGGGGCAGGCCAACGAACCGCGCCCGGACCCCCAAACCCTCGGAGTCGGCCGCCCCGAGCGTGCCGCCGCTGCCGGCGTTCGCTCCGCCAGCCGACCTTGGCGCCAACTGTCAGTACCCCGCCGCTCCGGATCCGGCGAGCAAGCCTGTCACCCCGCCCCCATCCGGCAGGGTGTCCACCGAGCCCGCGGAGATCCCCGCCACCATCTCCACTAATTTCGGCAACATCGGCATCCGGCTCGCCAACAACAAGTCGCCGTGCGCGGTGAACAGCTTCACCAGCCTGGTGCGGCAACAATTCTTCGACAACACCGAATGCGGCCGGCTGACCAACATGGCCGACGGGGGCCTGTTGCTGTGCGGCGGCCCCGACAACGAGGGCACCGGTGGTCCCGGCTACGAATTCGCCGACGAATACCCCGCCAATCAGTACCAGGCCGGCGATCCCGCGCTGAGGGCGACGGTGGTGTACCCGCGTGGCACCATCACGATGGCCAACAACGGGCCCAACACCAACGGCAGCCAGTTCAACCTGGTGTTCAAAGACACCGAGACGGAGCCGACCTCGACGGTGCTGGGCACAATCGACGAGGCGGGCCTGGAGACCATCGACAAGATCGTCAAGGGCGGCATCGCCGGCAATCGGGACCAGGGCATGCCCGCCAGCACGGTCACCATCACCTCGGTGCGGGTGGGCTGAGCCCGTCCGAGGCGCGTTGCCCTAGGCCGCCTTTAAGCGGCAGACGTCACGCGGTACACGTCGTAGACGCCCTCGACATTGCGCACCACGTTGAGCAGGTGCCCGAGGTGTTTCGGGTCGCCCATCTCGAAGGTGAACCGGCTGATCGCCACCCGGTCACCGGAGGTGGTGACCGAGGCCGAGAGGATGTTCACCTTCTCGTCGGCCAGCACCCGCGTCACGTCCGAGAGCAGCCGGTGCCGGTCGAGCGCCTCGACCTGAATGGCCACCAGAAACACGGACGACGGCGACGGCGCCCAGAGCACCTCGATGATGCGCTCGGCCTGCTGCTGCAGCGACGCTGCGTTGGTGCAGTCGGTGCGGTGCACGCTCACCCCGCCGCCGCGGGTGACGAAGCCCATGATCTGGTCACCGGGCACCGGCGTGCAGCATTTGGCCAGCTTGGTCAGCACGCCCGGGGCTCCGGGAACGGAGACGCCGACGTCATCGGTACTGCGCGGGCGTCGCAGCATGGTCGTCGGCGTGGACCGCTCGGCCAGCTCCTCTTCGGCCTGATCGATCCCGCCGAGCTCGGCCAGCAGCCGCTGCACGACGTGGCGGGCCGACACGTGTCCCTCACCGATCGCGGTGTAGAGCGCCGACACGTCGGTGTAGTGCAGTTCGCGGGCGACGGCGGCCATCGACTCGCCATTCACCAAGCGCTGCAACGGAAGTCCGCCGCGGCGTACCTCGCGGGCCATCGCCTCCTTGCCGGCCTCCAGCGCTTCCTCGCGGCGCTCCTTGGCGAACCACTGCCGTATCTTCGTCTTGGCGCGCGGCGAGACCACGAACTGCTGCCAGTCGCGCGACGGCCCGGCGTTGGGCGCCTTGGACGTGAAAACCTCGACGACTTCCCCGTTTTCGAGCTTGCGCTCCAGCGCCACCAGGCGCCCGTTCACCCGGGCGCCGATGCAGCGGTGGCCGACCTCGGTGTGCACCGCGTAGGCGAAGTCCACCGGAGTCGACCCGGTCGGCAAAGTGATGACGTCCCCCTTGGGGGTGAACACGAAGATCTCTTGCACCGCAAGGTCGTAGCGCAGCGACTCCAGGAACTCGCCCGGGTCCGCGGCCTCCCGTTGCCAGTCGAGCAGCTGACGCATCCAGGCCATGTCGTCGATCTCGGCGGCGGCGTGCGGGTGCGGAAGTCCGTTGCGGCCCTTGGCTTCCTTGTAGCGCCAGTGCGCGGCGATGCCGTATTCGGCGGTGCGGTGCATGTCGCGGGTGCGGATCTGCACTTCCAGCGGCTTGCCCTCCGGACCGACGACGGTGGTGTGCAGCGACTGGTACACGCCGTATCTCGGCTGCGCGATGTAGTCCTTGAACCGTCCCGCCATCGGCTGCCACAGCGAATGCACCACGCCGACAGCGGCATAGCAGTCACGGATCTCGTCGCACAGGATGCGGATGCCGACCAGGTCGTGGATGTCGTCGAAGTCGCGTCCCTTGACGATCATCTTCTGATAGATCGACCAGTAGTGCTTGGGCCTACCCTCCACCGTCGCCTTGATTTTCGATGCGCCCAGCGTGTTGACGATCTCGGAGCGGACCTTGGCGAGGTAGGTGTCCCGCGACGGGGCGCGCCCGGCGACCAGCCGGACGATCTCCTCGTACTTCTTGGGGTGCAGGATCGCGAACGCCAGGTCTTCCAGTTCCCACTTGACGCTGGCCATACCCAGCCGATGTGCCAGCGGCGCAATGACTTCCAGCGTTTCGCGGGCCTTACGGGCCTGCTTCTCCGGCGGCAGGAAGCGCATGGTGCGCATGTTGTGCAGCCGGTCGGCGACCTTGATCACCAACACGCGGGGATCGCGGGCCATGGCGGTGATCATCTTGCGGATGGTCTCGCCCTCGGCGGCGGTGCCCAGCACCACGCGGTCCAGCTTGGTCACGCCGTCGACGAGATGGCCGACCTCCTCGCCGAATTCCTCGCTCAGCGCCTCGAGCGTGTAACCGGTGTCCTCCACGGTGTCGTGCAGCAGCGCGGCCACCAAAGTGGTGGTGTCCATGCCCAATTCGGCCAGGATGTTGGCGACCGCCAGCGGGTGGGTGATGTAGGGGTCACCCGAATGCCGCAACTGCGAGGCGTGGCGCTGGTCGGCGACCTCGAAGGCGCGCTGCAGCAGCTGGACGTTCGCCTTGGGGTAGATCTCCCGATGCACCGCCACCAAGGGCTCGAGCACGGGGTTGAGGGTGCTGCGCTGGGCGGTCATCCGCCGGGCCAACCGGGCGCGAACGCGGCGCGACGCGCTGCTGGGGGCCTTCAGAGTTTCGGCCGGCGGCTCCGGCGCCTCGGGAACCGGAGGCGGCTCCGCGGGCGTCTCTAAGGGCGCGTCAAGGGCTTGCGCCGCACCCTTGTCGTCCGCCACGGTGGTCACCTCCGACATCGAGGATATCGCGTAACCGCCAGGTTAGACGCAGCTCAAGCTGTGTACCGGCACGGGCGCAACCGCCTCGCGACCACCCAGTTCGACGAGTTCGGAGACGACGACCGCGGCGATGACGTTGGCCCCAGCCTGCTCGAGCAACCGCGTCGCGGCGGCGAGGGTGCCCCCGGTGGCCAGCACGTCGTCGATGAGCACGACATCGCGACCGTTCAGATCGATGCCGTCGGCGGGGATTTCCAGGACGGCGCTGCCGTACTCCAGGTCGTACTCCTCCGCGTGCAGCGGCGGGGGTAGTTTTCCGCCCTTGCGGATGGCCAGCACGCCGGTGCCCAACCGCTCCGCGACCGCCCCCGCCACCAGGAACCCGCGGGAGTCGACGCCGGCCACCAGGTCAGCACCGGCAGCGATCTCCGCCAACGCGTCGGTGATCGCGGCGAGCGCATCCCGATCGGCGAATAGCGGGGTGAGGTCCTTGAACTGGACACCGGGCTTGGGAAAGTCGGCCACGTTCCGGGTCAGCGAGGCGATGATCTTGTCCAGCAAAGTGTTCCCCCAGACGCTAGTCACCGCTCGTTTATTGTACTAGGGCCCATCTGTCCATGTTCCAGCCCGCCCCCCAGCGTGTCGGATTCGTGCTCACGGCATACGTTTTCTTCGACATCAGCAGCGTGCGCTGCTGGCGGTACAGGGGCAACGTCGGCAAATCGCCCCACAGCACCGGGGCGCTCTCCGCCAGCAACCTGATCCGCTCGCTGGGGTCGGCGGACACCGCGAGCGCGCCGATTATGCCGTCTATCTGGGGATTCGCGTAGCCGGACAGGTTGTTGCCGTTGCCGCTGTGCAGGTCGTAGGCGTCCATCGCCGACGACCCCGTCGAGCCGCTGCCCGCGGCGCCCCCGGTGCTCGCCAGCAACACGTCGATCTTTCCGTCCTTGAGCGCCTGGGGGCCGGGGCCGTCCAGGGTGGGGTTGACGACGGTGATACCGGCCGCGGCGCACGATTTGGTGATCTCCCCGATCGTGACCGCCAGCCGCGCATTGGGTCCGTGGTAGCCGATCCGCACCGTCAGCGGCGCGCCGTCCAGCGCAGCGCGCGCGGCGACAGCGTCCGCCTTGCCGTACGGCGCGGCCTCGGCGGCCCCGTCGCCGGCGGCGATGGCGTCGTCGGTGGCCGGGGACAGCCGCGAGTTGGCGATCGGCACGCCGGCGTCGTGCGCGATCGTGTCGCGCGGCGTGCACAGCGCTAGGGCCCGGCGCGCCTTCGCCTGCGCCAGCGGTCCCTGCGATGCGAAGATCAGCTGCTCGATGCCGGCCGACGGCGAATCGGTGCGCTGGTAGTTGTCCGGGGTGGCCAGCGTGCCCGACGACCCGGCCGCGACGTCGACCACGTCCACGCTGTGGTTGTTGACCCGGTCCTGGATGTCGGGAGCCTGCGGCGACACGGTGATCCGTTTGGTGATGGGCTTGGGGCCCCACCACCGGTCGTTGGCGACGAGCACCACGGCGCCGCCGTCCAGGACCGACTGGATCTTGTACGGCCCCGACGACGGGAAGCGCTTGAGGTCGACACCGGGCTTGAGGTCCCAGGTGGTGTTCCACAGCTTCGCGATCTGCGCGACCAGGCCCGCGTTGTTGTTCAGCAGCGCCGCGGTCACATCGCCGTTCAGCTGGTCGGCGATGACGTGCGACGGCATCATCGAGGTCGCCGTGAACAGTTGCGTGTAGTCGACGACGCTGCGGTCCGGGACGAACGACACGCGCGCCTTCTTCTGCCCGGGCGAGCACTCGATGTTGGCGATGTCGACGTAGCCGGCCTGGGTGGCGGCGTCGAACCCGGGGAACCGCCCGGATTGCGCCGCCCACGCCAGCACCAGGTCGTCGCAGGTCACCGGCTTGCCGTCGGAATAGACGGCGTTGTCGGCGATCTGGTAGTCGAGCACCAGCGGCGCGCCCCCGACCACCGAGATGGTGCCGAAGTCGTGATCGGCGACGACCTGGCCGTCGGGCCCGTGATAGCCGAAGCCGGTCAGCGTGCGAGCGAACGCCTGTGCGCCGGCCGACGCGGCGCCGACGACGGTGTTCGTGTTATAGGTGGGCAGGCCGCCGTCGACCACGTAGTCGATCTGCGACGCGGCGCTGCCCGAACAGGCGGTCAGCGTGCAAGCCGTCGTGAGGATCACGGCCAAAGCGGCGGCAGCCGACCCCCTCAGGCTCCCCCGGCCGCCCCACACGTGACTACCGCCGGCCGGCGTTTCGCTTGCCGGTCGGGCGCCGGGTACCGGTGGGACGCACCGGCCGCGCCCCCGGCGCCGGCTTGTTCGATGCGGGCTTGCTCGATTCCGCGGACGGCTCGGCCACCTCAGCCGCCTCGGCGCTCTCCTCGGCCGGCTCTTCGGCGGTGTCCTCGTGCGAGGGCTTGCGCCGCCGGACCACGCGACGGGTGTGGCCACGCACCAGCTCGGTGCGCTCGCGCAGCGAGACCAGCAGCGGGGTGGCGAAGAAGATCGACGAATAGGTGCCGACAATGATGCCGACCAGCTGCACCAGCGCCAGGTCCTTCAGCGTGCCCACGCCCAGCAGCCACACCGCCACGACCATCAGGGCCAGCACCGGCAGCACCCCGATCAGGCTGGTGTTGATCGAGCGCATGAAGGTCTGGTTGATCGCCAGGTTGGCCTGCTCGGCGAAGGTGCGCCGGGTGGTGTGCTGGAAACCGTGCGTGTTCTCCTCCACCTTGTCGAACACGATCACCGTGTCGTAGAGGGAGAACCCGAGGATCGTCAGCCAACCGATGACCGTGGCCGGGGTGACCTCGAATCCCACCAGCGAGTACACCCCGGCGGTGACGGCGAGGTCGAAACACATGGTCGTCAGCGCCGAGATCGCCATATAGCGCTCGTAGCGCACCGTGATGTACAGGCTGACCAACGCCACGAACACCACCAGCGCGATCAGCGCCTTGTCGGTGATCTGGTCGCCCCAGGTTTCCGACACCGCCGAGTCGCTGATGGCCTGCTTGCTGGGCTTACCGTCGGTGCCCTTGGGCTGGAACGTGTCGAACAGCGCGTTTCGCAGTTTCGACGTCTGGTCGTTGGACAGCGTTTCCGAGCGAATCTGCACCGTGGCCGACGCGCCGCTGCCGACGATGACCACCGATTCCGCGTCGCGGCCAAGCGTCTTCCGGAAGACATCGGACACCGCGGCGGCCGTCGCGGTGCCACGCGGCATCGACACGGTGGTGCCGCCCTTGAAGTCGATCCCAAAGGTGAAGCCGCGCAGGATGATGCTGACGATCGCGACCGCGACGATCGCGCCGCTGATCCCGTACCAGAGCCGACGGCGCCCGATCACCTCGAACGCGCCGGTCCCGGTGTAGAGCCGGGTGATGAAGCTGTGGTGCGGCAGCTGGGCGGACGCGCCGGACGTCAGCTCGACGGCACCCTCGGTGGCTTCGGTGATTTCGACCGCGTCCGTTTCCGTCTTGCTTTTGGGGGCCTTGGAGGCAACCATGCGCTATCCCTGTCCCGTCTTCACGTGCGACGCAGCCCGGCGTTCGCGGGCAACCTGCTGAACGGCCCCCAGGCCGTTGTACGCCGGCTTGGCCAGCGTCGGAGACTTGGACGCCAGGTATACCAGTGGCCAGGTCACCAAGAACACCACCACGAGGTCGAGGATCGTGGTCAGCCCCAGGGTGAACGCGAATCCCTTGACCTGGCCGATGGCCAGGAAGTACAGCACCGCGGCGGCCAGGAAGGTCACCGCGTTGCCGGACACGACGGTCTTGCGCGCCCGCACCCAGCCTCGTGGCACCGCCGATCGGAACGAACGGCCTTCGCGGATCTCGTCTTTGATGCGTTCGAAGAACACCACGAACGAGTCGGCGGTGGTGCCGATGCCGATGATCAGACCGGCGATACCCGCCAGGTCCAGGGTGTAGTTGATATATCGGCCCAGCAACACCAAGATCGCGAAAACCATTGCGCCGGAAGCGGTTAGCGACAGCGCCGTGAGCAATCCCAGCACCCGGTAATACAGCAACGAATACAGCAGCACCAGGACCAATCCGATCGCACCGGCGATCAGGCCCGCATGCAAGGACGTCAAACCCAGTGTCGCGGAAACCGTTTGGGCTTCCGACGATTCGAAGGACAGCGGCAGCGACCCGTACTTCAGCACGTTGGCCAGCTGGCGCGCGGTGGACGCGGTGAACGGCGGATCACCGCCGGTGATCTGGGTGCGTCCGCCGGGGATGGCTTCCTGGATCATCGGGGCGCTGACGACCTGCGAGTCCAGGGTGAACGCGGTCTGAGTACCGATATGGGCGGCGGTGAAGTCGGCCCACGTGTTTGCCGCAGCGGTCTTGAATTGCAGGTCGACGACGTAACCGAGCCCGCGCTGGTTCATCCCCGACGTGGCGTCCTGGATCTGGTCGCCGCTGATGATCGACGGCGCCAGCAGGTAGGCCATCTTGTGGTCGGTCGAGCAGGTAATCAGGGGCAGGGCCGGGTCGTCGTTGCCGGCCAGGAGGTCCTCTTTGTCGCAGTGTTTGGCCTGCACTTCCAGCGCGATCGTCTGAATGTACTGATTGGTGCTCTGCCGCAACGCTTTCTGGTCGGCGATGCGCTCGGCGAGATCCTTGCGCGGATCCGGCGGCGGTGGCTCCCCGGGCTGGCCCGGGGGCGCCGGCTGGCCGGGCACCGGCGGCGTACCGGCGGGCGGGGCCCCGGGCGGCATTCCGCCGGGCGAGGGCTGCTTCGGTTGGGCGCCCTGCGCCGGCACCGCGTTGAGCACCGGTCGGATGTAGAGCCGCGCGGTCTGACCCAGGTTGCGGGCCTCGTTGCCGTCGTTCCCGGGCACCGTGATGACCAGGTTGTCACCGTCGACGACGACCTCCGACCCGGAAACGCCCAGCCCGTTGACGCGCGCGCTGATGATCTGCTGCGCCTGCGCCAACGCCTCCCTGCTCGGGCGCGAACCGTCGGGGGTGCGTGCCGTCAGCGTGACGCGGGTGCCGCCCTGCAGGTCGATACCGAGCTTGGGGGCGGCCCGCTTGTCCCCGGTGAGAAATACCAGCAGATACACGCCGACGAGCAACAACAAGAAGACCGACAGGTAGCGGGCGGGGTGCACCGGCGCCGAAGACGATGCCACGTTCCTTCATATCTCCTTGCGAATCGGTTTCTACCCCGACAGAGCCTACGTGGCGCCCTAGGAATCCTCGGTCACCCGGTGATCGTCGGCGGAGTCCTCGTCGTCTTCGTCGTAGTCTTCGGCGTCCTCCGGCTCGATCCGGTCCCGGACGGCCAGCTTCATCCAGGTGGTCACGATGCCGGGCGCGATCTCGAGGTCGACGGTGTCGTCGGCGATGGCGACGACGGTGGCCTGCAGGCCGGACGTGGTGTGCACCCGGTCGCCGGGCTCCAATGACTCGTGCAGGTCGATCGTGGCTTGCATCGCGCGGCGCTGCCGCCGCGACGCGAAGTACATGAAGCCGCCCATGATGAGCAGGAACGGCAAGAACAAGACCAAACTATCCATCAACCCGTCTTTCGTCTCGGTATTTCTCTCGTAAGGGTCCAGTGTGCCCGTCCGGTCTGGCAGCTCACAGGTCGGCCGGGGTCTGGCTGACCAGATACGCTTTTGTTCGCGACGTGACACTCGCGCCGCGGTGAGGAGGACGTCGTGGCCAGCCTCGAGCAGACTCGTCAGCTGGTCACCGAAATCCCCGGTCCGGCATCGCTGGAACTGACCAAACGGCGCGCCGCCGCGGTGCCGCGGGGTGTCGGCGTCGCCATGCCGGTGTTCGCCGCCCGTGCCGGCGGCGGCATCGTCGAGGACGTCGACGGAAACCGGCTCATCGACCTGGGTTCGGGCATCGCCGTCACCACGGTCGGCAACTCGTCGCCGCGCGTCGTCGACGCCGTGCGCGCCCAGGTCGCCGAGTTCACCCACACCTGCTTCATGGTGACGCCCTACGAGCTGTACGTCGCCGTCGCCGAACAACTCAACCGGATCACCCCGGGATCCGGCGAGAAGCGCTCGGTGCTGTTCAACTCCGGCGCCGAGGCGGTCGAAAACTCCATCAAGATCGCCCGCTCCTATACCCGCAAGCCCGCGGTCGTCGCGTTCGACCACGCCTACCACGGGCGCACCAACATGGCGATGGCGCTGACGGCCAAGTCGATGCCCTACAAGAGCGGATTCGGTCCGTTCGCGCCGGAGATCTACCGGGCGCCGCTGTCCTACCCTTACCGGGACGGGCTGCTGGACAAGGAGCTGGCCACCGACGGCGAGCAGGCGGCGCAGCGCGCCATCAGCGTCATCGACAAGCAGGTGGGCGCGAAAAACCTGGCCGCCGTCCTCATCGAGCCGATCCAGGGCGAGGGCGGTTTCATCGTCCCGGCCGAGGGCTTCCTGCCGGCCCTGCTCGAATGGTGCCGCGACAACGAGGTGGTGTTCATCGCCGACGAGGTGCAGACCGGCTTCGCCCGCACCGGGGCGATGTTCGCCTGCGAGCACGAGGGCCCCAATGGTCTAGAGCCCGACCTGATCGTCACCGCCAAGGCCATCGCCGACGGGTTTCCGCTGTCGGCCGTGACCGGGCGCGCCGAGATCATGGACGCCCCGCATGTCGGCGGCCTCGGCGGCACCTTTGGCGGCAACCCCGTCGCCTGTGCCGCGGCGCTGGCCACCATCGAGACGATCGAGAGCGACGGCCTGATCGAGCGCGCCCGGCAGCTGGAACGATTGATGACCGAACCGCTGCTGCGCCTACAGGCCGCCGACGACCGGATCGGCGACGTGCGTGGCCGCGGCGCCATGATCGCCATCGAGCTGGTGAAATCCGGCACCGCCGAGCCCGACGCCGAGCTGACCGACAGGCTGGCCACCGCCGTCCACGCCGCCGGCGTCATCGTGTTGACCTGCGGCATGTTCGGCAACATCATCCGGCTGCTGCCGCCGCTGAACATCAGCGAAGAGCTGCTGACCGAAGGACTCGACATCGTCGTCCGGACCCTGGGCGAGCTCTAGCCCCTTCGTGTGGCATCTCACATGTCGGCCACGGCCATTGTGGAATACCTTTAGTTTAGCTAACGTTATGTCGGTCAGCGCAGCGTCGCGCACAGACCATTTCTCAGTCAGTACAGGGGAACTGTTATGTCGACTATTACCCGTGAAGAGTGGCTTGCCCGCCGCGTCGAGGACCTGACCGCCAACGACCCACAGTTCGCCGCCGCCCGACCGGACCCCGCCGTCGCCGCCGCGTTGGAGCAGCCCGAGCTGCGACTGCCGCAAATCGTCGCGACCCTGGTGGAGGGATACGCCGACCGGCCCGCGCTGGGCCGGCGCGCCGTGGAGTTCGTCACGGACCCGGCGAGCGGGCGCACCGTCGCCGAGCTGCTCAACCACTTCGACACCATCACCTATCGTGAGCTCGGCGACCGGGTCGGCGCGTTGGCACGCGCCTGGTCCACCGACTCGGTCCGCGCCGGCGACCGAGTCTGCGTGCTGGGCTTCACCGGCGTGGACTACACCACCATCGACATGGCGCTGGGCCAGATCGGCGCGGTGTCGGTACCGCTGCAGACCAGCGCGGCGCTCAGCCAGTTGCAGCCGATCGTGGCCGAGACCGAGCCCACCGTCATCGCCGCGAGCGTCAACCAGCTGACCGACGCCGTCGAGCTCGTCAGCACCGGCCCCGCACCCGCCCGGCTCGTCGTGTTCGACTACCACCCCGAGGTCGACGACCACCGCGACGCAGTGGCGGCGGCGCGCACCCGTTTGACGGACACGATCGTGGAGACGCTGGACGACGTGCTCGCCCGCGGCAACGACCTGCCCGCCGGACCGGTCGCCGCGCCCGACGACGACGATCTCCTGGCCCTGCTGATCTACACCTCCGGCAGCACCGGAGCGCCCAAGGGCGCGATGTACCCGCAGCGCAACGTGGCCAAGATGTTCCGCCGGTCGAGCAGGAACTGGTTCGGCCCCACCGCCGCGTCGATCACCCTGAACTTCATGCCGATGAGCCACGTCATGGGGCGCGGCATCCTCTACGGCACCCTCGGCAACGGCGGCACCGCGTACTTCGCGGCCAAGAGCGACCTGTCGACACTGCTCGACGACCTCGCGCTGGTGCGGCCCACCGAGATGAACTTCGTGCCGCGGATCTGGGAGACCATCTACGGCGAATACCAGCGTCAGGTCGACCGCGGGGCCGACGAAGCCGAGGTCATGGAGGACTTGCGCCAAAACCTGCTGGGCGGTCGGTTCATCTTCGCGATGACGGGATCGGCGCCCACCTCCCCCGAGCTCAAGGCGTGGGTCGAAGACCTACTGGAAATGCACCTACTCGACGGCTACGGCTCCACCGAGGCCGGCATGGTGTTGTTCGACGGCGAGGTGCAGCGCCCGCCGGTCATCGACTACAAGCTCGTCGACGTCCCGGACCTCGGCTACTTCGCCACCGACCGGCCCTACCCGCGCGGCGAACTGCTGCTGCTGACCGAGAACATGTTCCCCGGCTACTACAAGCGGCCCCAGGTGACCGCCGACGTGTTCGACGCCGACGGCTACTACCGCACCGGAGACGTCGTCGCCGAGGTCGCGCCCAACCGCCTGGTCTATGTCGACCGCCGCAACAATGTGCTCAAGCTCGCGCAGGGCGAGTTCGTCACCGTCGCGAAGCTGGAGGCGGTCTTCGGCAACAGCCCACTGGTCCGCCAGATCTACGTCTACGGCAACAGCGCCCACCCGTACCTGTTGGCGGTCGTGGTTCCCACCGAAGAAGCGTTGGCCGGCAACGACATTGCGGCGCTCAAGCCGCTGATTGCCGACTCGCTACAGGCCGTCGCGAAGGAGGCGGGCCTGCAGTCCTACGAGGTGCCGCGCGACTTCCTTATCGAGACAACGCCTTTCACGCTCGAGAACGGTCTGCTCACCGGCATCCGCAAGCTGGCGTGGCCGAAGCTGAAGCAACACTACGGCGATCGGCTGGAAGAGCTGTACGCAGAACTGGCCGAGGGACAGGCCAATGAGTTGAGCGAACTGCGCCGCAGCGGGTCCGACGCCCCGGTCCTGCAAACCGTGAGCCGGGCCGCGGCCGCGCTGCTCGGCGCGGCGACCACCGACCTGTCGCCCGGCGCGCACTTCACCGACTTGGGTGGAGACTCGTTGTCCGCGTTGACATTCGGCAACCTGCTGCGCGAGATTTTCGACATCGACGTGCCGGTGGGTGTGATCGTCAGCCCGGCCAGCGACCTGCAGGCCATAGCCGACTACATCGAAGGCGAGCGGCAGGGCACGAAGCGTCCGAGCTTTGCCACCGTGCACGGCCGCGACACGACCGAGGTGTACGCCAGTGACCTCACCCTGGACAAGTTCATCGACGGGGCGACGCTGGCCGCCGCGCCGACGCTGCCGCGGCCCAGCGCCGAGGTGCGCACCGTCCTGCTGACCGGGGCTACCGGGTTCCTGGGGCGCTACCTGGCGCTGGAATGGCTGGAGCGGATGGACCTCGTCGGCGGCAAGGTCATTGCGCTGGTGCGGGCCAAGTCCGACGAGGACGCGCGGGCCCGGCTGGACAACACTTTTGATTCCGACCCGGCGCTGCTGGCCCACTACCGGAAGCTGGCCGCGGACCACCTGGAGGTCATCGCGGGTGACAAGGGCGAGGCCAACCTGGGCCTGGATCCGGCGACGTGGCAGCGGCTGGCCGACACCGTCGACCTGATCGTCGACCCCGCGGCGCTGGTCAACCACGTGCTGCCGTATAGCGAGCTGTTCGGCCCGAACGCGCTGGGCACCGCGGAGCTGCTCCGAATCGCGTTGACCGGCAAGCAAAAGCCGTACACGTACGTGTCGACGATCGGCGTGGGCGACCAGATCGAGCCCGGGAAGTTCACCGAGGACGCCGATATCCGGACCATCAGCGCGACGCGGCGGATCAGCGACAGCTACGCCAACGGCTACGGCAACAGCAAGTGGGCCGGCGAGGTGTTGCTGCGCGAGGCGCACGACCTGTGCGGCCTGCCCGTCGCGGTGTTCCGCTGCGACATGATCCTCGCCGACACCACCTACGCCGGTCAGCTCAACGTGCCGGACATGTTCACCCGGACGATTCTGAGCCTGGTGGCAACCGGCATCGCACCCGGCTCGTTCTACGAGCTGGGGGCCGAGGGCAACCGGCAGCGCGCGCACTACGACGGCCTGCCCGTCGAGTTCATCGCCGAGGCCATCGCGACGCTGGGGGCCCAGAGCGCCGACCGGTTCGCGACGTACCACGTGATGAACCCCTACGACGACGGCATCGGGTTCGACGAGTTCGTCGACTGGCTGATCGACCCGGCCGTCGCCGGGTGCGCCATCCAGCGCATCGACGACTACGGCGAGTGGTTGCAGCGGTTCGAGACCGCGCTGCGCGCCCTGCCCGAAAAGCAGCGCAACGCCTCGCTACTGCCGCTGCTGCACAACTACCAGAAGCCCGACAAGCCGATCAACGGCTCGATGGCGCCGACCGATCGGTTCCGCGCGGCGGTCCAGGACGCGAAAGTGGGCCCGGACAAAGACATTCCGCACATCACGCCGCCGATCATCGCGAAGTACGTCAGCGACCTGCGGCTGCTCGGGCTGCTCTAAGGCCGCTGCTCTAAGGCCTCAGCTCGGGCGGCCTCAGCTCTGCGGATGGGGCCAGCGCAGATACGCGTTGGCCCCACCGGCCTCGGTGCCGGCGCGATGCCGCCGCCAGCCCTTGGGCTTCGGTCCGTCTTCGGCCGTCCGCGGCTTGGTGAACGCGCCCGAGGACACCTCGCGCGCCGGTTCCTCCAGCCCGGACATGTACACCGGCTCGCCGGCGGGTGCCGAGGCCGGTTCCGCGGGTCCGGCGAGTTCCGCCGGCTCCATGAAGGCCTCGACGTCGCTCGCCAACCGCACGGCCAGGCGCGCCAGCGCGATGCCGCTGATGAATACGATCAGCGCGCCCAGGCCGGAGAAGTACGACACCTCGAGCGCGGCCCGCTTGCGGTCGGTCGCGGCAATCGGATCCCCGGCCGACCCGATCCCCAGGAGCGGGGCGATCTGCCCCCCGATCACGAACCATGCCCCGGCAACGGCCGCCAGCCAGCCGCCGACGATCGCGGTCATGCGGTTTCCGGAAAAGATCAGCAGCAGGCCACCCAGGACGGTGGCGCCCCCCGGTAGCACCTCGAGCCAGCCCCGGGCCGAGGTCCATGCCCAATCTTGGTCGGGCGTGTAGGCGAAGTTGAAGCGTGGACCGACGAACGGTATCAACGCACCCCATGCACCCAGGACGACCAGGAGCAATCCGCTCACCGCGCCGCGCGAGCGGGGCATCCACAATGGGTGGCCGTTTAATGGGTGTTTCATTAGCTCTCCTCAATTGTCGCCGGGCTACTTCAGCAGGTGCCTGGATACCCCGCGTCGAGACGAAGTAACCGCTAAACGGCGAGACCGAGTGTGAGCAGCACCACAGCGATCACCGGAAAAGTGCCCTGCGTCAAGGCGGCGCGCGCCTTGTCCGGCGACGACAGCAGTAAGACGAGCGCGGCCGCAGCCATCGAGCCGACGCCCGCGAAAACCAGTGCGGCTCCAACGGCGTTGTGCCCCATGGCAATCGCGGCGATGCCGATGCCGCTGACCACCGCGAGGAACAGGTTGTAGAAACCCTGGTTGAACGCCAGCAGCTTGGTGGTCTCGGCTTCCTCGGACGTCGTCCCGAAGGTGGCCCGGGTGCGCGGCGAGGTCCAGGTCAGCGACTCCATCGTGAAGATATAGACGTGCAGCAGGGCGGCCAGGCCAGCGAACACCAGGGCGGCAGTGATCATCGCCGATGAACACTACCGACCTGGTGTCGCCGCGACTACCCTCAGCCGGTTAGGGCGCTAGGCGCCGACGTGGTGGTGCCGGCGGAATAGCCCACCACCGTCGTGACGGTGGAAAAGTCCACGCCCGCGGTGCCCGTCGGGCTCGGCCGCAACCGGTTCGCGTAATGGCTCCTCCTCGGCGACGGGCGCCGGTGCGGCCACGGCGACGTCGCGCGCGTGCCGGACCGCCAGGCGCGCCACGGCGGCGCCACCCAGGAACACGATCAACGCACCGAGACCGGTGAAGTACGTGACCTCGAGCAGGGCACGCTTCAGGTCGGTCGCCGCCGCCGGTTGGCCGACGTCGCCGATGCTCAGGGTCGATGCGAAAGCGCGGCCGACCACGAACCACGCGCCGGCGCAGACCGCCAGCCAGCCGCCGAACACACCGCTGGCGCGGTTACCGGAGAAGAGCACCAGCAGGCCGCCCACTGCGGCGGCCGCGCCGGGCAGCACCTCCAGCCAGCCTTTCGCCGTCCTCCACGTCCAGGCCGGGTCGGTCATGTACGCCCAATCGATGTTGGGTCCGAAGAACGGCACCAATGCACCCCAGGCACCCAAGAGGATCAAGAGCAGCCCGGTCAACGCGCCGCGGCTGCGTGGCATGTACAGCGCGCGGGGGCGTTCATAGTCAGCGTTCGTGTGCCTCATCTGAATCTCCTTCAACAGGCATTACTGCTGTGGGTTCGGATACCCGACGGCTCCTGGATGTAACCGGCGCGCGGCCACGGCTGCGTTTGCTGTGGCCGGTGTGACCGGCGCGCGCGCCCGCCGTCGCCGCAAAGCCCCAGCCAGCGGGCCTTCTGGCGGCGCCCCGGCGCGAAGGTCACGATTTGAACGCGAAATGCCCAAGCCGCCGGCGGCGAGCTAGTCGAAGAGCCCCGGTTGCCCCAGTCCGGTGACACCGGCCGGCGGGGTCATGCCCAGGTGCGTCCAGGCCTGCGCGGTCGCGACCCGGCCCCGCGGGGTGCGCGCGATCATGCCCGCGCGGACCAGGAACGGCTCGCACACCTCTTCCACGGTGGTGGCCTCCTCGCCGACCGCCACCGCCAGCGTCGAAACGCCGACCGGGCCGCCGCCGAAGCTGCGGGTCAGCGCCGACAGCACCGCCCGGTCCAGCCGGTCCAGGCCGAGCTCGTCGACGTCGTACACCTCGAGCGCGGACTTGGCGACGTCGCGAGTGATCACGCCGTCGGCGCGCACCTCGGCGAAGTCCCGCACCCGCCGCAGCAGCCGGTTGGCGATGCGCGGCGTGCCGCGCGAGCGCCGCGCGATCTCCGCCCCGGCCTCGGCGCCCAGTTCGATGCCCAGGATTCCGGCGGACCGGGCCAGCACCCGTTCCAGCTCGGCCGGCTCGTAGAAGTCCATGTGCGCGGTGAAGCCGAAGCGGTCGCGCAGCGGGCCGGTCAGCGCGCCGGACCTGGTGGTCGCGCCGACCAGGGTGAAGGGCGTGACCTCCAGCGGAATCGACGTCGCCCCAGGGCCTTTCCCGACGACCACGTCGACCCGGAAGTCCTCCATCGCGAGGTAGAGCATCTCCTCGGCGGGCCGGGCGATGCGGTGGATCTCGTCGATGAACAGCACGTCGTGCTCGACGAGGTTGGACAGCATCGCGGCCAGGTCGCCGGCGCGTTCCAGCGCGGGCCCCGACGTCACCCGCAGCGCGGACCCCAGCTCGGCGGCGATGATCATGGCCAGCGACGTCTTGCCCAGGCCCGGCGGGCCGGACAGCAGGATGTGATCCGGTGTGCCGCCGCGGTTCTTGGCCCCCTCGATGACCAGCTGCAGCTGCTCGCGCACGCGCGGCTGGCCGATGAACTCATTCAGCGTGCGGGGCCGCAGGCTGACGTCGATGTCGCCCTCGCCGAACGCGAGCGCGGGCGAAACCTCCCGGACCTCCGGGTCGGCGAAGTCGTCCTCGGCACTCATCGGCTCACCGGGCCTTACCCAGCAGCGACAGCGCCGCCCGCAAGGCCGACGACGTCGTCGCGTCGTGATCGCCGGCCAGCACGCTGTCGGTGGCCTCCTCCGCTTGTTTGGCCGCAAAACCGAGGCCGACCAGGGCCTCTACCACGGGGCTCCGCACGGCGTGGCCGTTGACCGCCGGGGCGGGCGCCGACCCGGCAATCGCGCCGATCTTGTCGCGCAATTCCAGCACCATCCGCTCGGCGCCGCGCTTGCCGATGCCCGGCACCCGGGTCAGCGCGGCGACGTCGCCGTCGGCCAACGCCTGCCGCAGCGCCGCGGCGTCGTGCACGGCCAGCGTCGCCATCGCCAGCCGCGGCCCGACGCCCGACACCGACAGCAGTGTCAGGAACAGATCCCGGGTCTCGGAGTCGGGGAACCCGTAGAGCGTCTGCGAGTCCTCACGCACGATCATCGCCGTGATCAGCCGGGCCTCGCTGCCCTGGCGCAGCGTCGCCAGCGTCGACGGCGTCGCGTTGATCCGGTAGCCGACGCCGGCGGCCTCGATCACCGCGTGATCGAGGGCCACCTCGAGCACCTCACCGCGCACCGACGCGATCATCGGGCGGCCTTCACTTTCGCGAGGTAGGCGCGGCGCTGGCGCGCGGCCACCGCCTCGGCCGCCGCCATCCGGGCGATCATCGGCGCCCGCCAGCAATGGCAGATCGCCAGCGCCAGCGCATCGGCCGCGTCGGCCGGTGTCGGTTTGGCTTGCAGCGCAAGGATTCTCGTGACCATGGCGGTGACCTGTGCTTTGTCGGCGGCCCCGTTGCCGGTGACCGCGGCCTTGACCTCGCTGGGCGTATGGAAGTGCACGTCGATGCCGCGTTTGGCGGCGGCCAGCGCGACGACCCCGCCGGCCTGAGCCGTGCCCATCACCGTCATCACGTTGTGCTGAGAGAACACTCGCTCGATGGCCACGACGTCCGGCCGGTGGGTGTCCAGCCAGTGGTCGACGGCCTCGCCGATGGCCAGCAACCGCTTGGCCAACGGTGCATCCGCCGGGGTGCGCACCACGTCGACGTCCAGCGCCACGACGTCTCGGCCGCGCCCGCTTTCCACGACCGACAGCCCGCATCGGGTCAGCCCCGGATCGACGCCCATCACGCGCATGCGCCCGCTCCCCTATATCGCGTACCGAACAGCTGTTCGATAGCCTAACGGGCGATACCGACCGCGCCGGGTAGGACACGCGGCACCGGTCACCGGGTCGTGTTGCGGCGACGGGCCCAGCGAAAGCTGTTAACTTAAAGCCCACATTCGCTGGACCGCCGCGGGCACGGAAGGGTATGCGTGGGAACACTGCTGGTCGTGATAGCCGCGGTGTTGTTCGTCGCGTCCATCGTGGTACTCGTCGTGGCGTTGCGGCGGCCCAAGCAACCGGCCGCGCGGCGCGGGCGCCAGGATCCGCTTTCCGCCGACGCGATGCCGCAGTTCGGGCCGCGCAGCCTGGGCCCCGGCGCCATCGTCAGCTACGGCGGCGTCGACTACGTGGTGCGCGGGTCGGTGACCTTCCGCGAGGGCCCGTTCGTGTGGTGGGAGCACCTGCTGGAAGGTGGCGACCAGCCGCTCTGGTTCAGCGTCGAGGAGGACGACGGGCGCCTGGAGCTGGTGATGTGGGTGACCCGCAAGGACGTGACGCTGCGGCCCGGCGACCAGTACGTGGTCGACGGGGTGACCTTTCACGAGTCGGAGCGCGGTCGCGCCTCGTACACCACCGAAGGCACGACGGGCCTGCCGGCCGGCGGTGAGATGGAATTCGTCGACTGCGCCAACGCCGACGAGAGCGTGCTGCTCTCCTTCGAACGCTGGGCACCGGACACGCCCTGGGAGGTATCCACGGGCAAGTCCGTGTCGCCCGGCGAGCTGACCGTCTACCCCGCGCCCCCAGCCCCCTCCCCGTAGGCGACGTCGGTGCCGCTTCATCAGCTCGCAGTGACTCCGGCGGACGTGTCCGGGAACAGGCTCGGACTGGCGCTCAACGCCCCCGCGCCGGACCCGTTGGCCAGCCATGCGCTGAACCATCCCGGCGGCGGCACCCTGCTGCTCGGAGTCCTCGGCGCATCGCACGTCGTCACCGTCGAGAAGGCCGGCAGCCGGTTCTCCGAGCAGGTCTCCTGCGCCGCGCGCAGCCACGGCGGCGGGCTGCCGGGGCACGCCGACGCGCCCGGCTACCGCATCGAGTCGCGGACCGACACCCGCGATGAGGCAGCGTTTCGCGAACTCGCGCACGAACTTCGCCGCCGCTGCGCGACCGAAACCGGTTGGCTCGGCGGAACCTTTCCCGGCGACGACGCCGCCCTGACCGCGCTGGCCGCCGAGCCCGACGGCGCCGGCTGGCGCTGGCAGACATGGCATCTCTACCCGCTCCGCCCGGTGGGGTCGGGCGGCATGGTGGTGCACACGGCGAGCCGGTGGCACCCATGAGCCGCAAGGGCCTGTTCTGGCTTTCCGGCGGCCTGGCCGTCGCGGCCATCGCGTCGCTGGTTTTCGGAATCGTGTTGCTGAACAAGGACATTGGGTCCTACGTCGCCGACCACTACCACGCGTACGCCACGGACGCCAGCGGAACGCGCTACCAGTGCAGCGGATCGCCCGACGACGTCGCCGACACGCTCGCCGACTACCAGGCACCCGACGCGCGCGCCGACAACGACAAGAGCGAATACCTGCGTTACAGCAACAACATCGTGATCGTCGGCCCCGACGGCAAGTATCCGTGCAGCATCCGCGTCGAAGGCTTGGGCGGCGGATACAGCCACGGAGCGTTCCTCTTCCTCGGCCCCGGGTTCAGCCCCGGGTCCCCCGCCCGCGGGGGCGGCGGGGCCCCCCGCGGCCCGGGCGGAACCCAGTAACGCCAAAACCCAAACAGCCAACGCTGGTGCGCGCCCGCGGGCTCGGGGTGTGGACCCCATGC
>NZ_MBET01000072.1:0-119232 GCF_001954215.1 Mycobacterium sp. IS-2888 | reverse complement strand
GCGGCGTTGGCTGGTGTGCTCGACGGTGAGCTGAAGGCGGCTTTTCAGCGCGTGCGCCAGCAGATCGCGAGCGGCCGGGGTGGTGGAAGTGGCTGTGGGATTCACGATCAGCACGGCGCGCATGATGGACGAGCTTATGCGGGGCGGTTAAGACCCCGCTGTGGGGGAACCGGCCGCTCGCGGGGCGCGGTGGGCCGGCCTGACTACGCTGACGCTGTGAATTCGCCGGCCCCGACTCCCGTCCCAACCACGGTGCGCGTCGCGGGATGGATCGTCGCGGCGCAGGGCGTGGCCGCCCTGGCGATGGCCGCGGTGCTGGTGGTGCGCGGGATCGCCGGAGCCGACCAACGCGTGGTCAACGGCCTGGGCACCGCGGTCTGGTTCGTCCTCGCGGGTGCCGTGGTGCTCGCCGCGGGGCGGGCGCTGGTGATCGGCAAGCGTTGGGGTCGCGGGCCCGCGGTGTTCACCCAGCTGCTCCTGCTGCCGATTTCCTGGTATGTGGCGGTGGGCTCGCATCAGCCGGCGTTCGGGATTCCCGTCGGTGCCCTGGCGCTGAGCGCACTGATCCTGCTTTTTACTCCGGCGTCGGTACGCTGGGCCGCCGGCGGCGATCAGCGTGGTCCGGCCAGCTCGGCCAACGGCGGACCGGACAGCCGATAGGTGGTCCACTCCCGCTGCGGTTGCGCGCCGATTTCGTCATACAGCGCAATGGCATTGACGTTCCAGTTCAGCACGGCCCACGACAATCGCGTATAGCCGTTGTCAACGCACTCGCGCGCCAGCGCCCTCAGTAGCGCGCGGGCCAGGCCGCGGCGGCGAAACCTCGGGCGGACGAACAGATCTTCGAGGTAGATTCCCGCGACGCCGTCCCACGTGGAGAAGCTGAGAAACCACAGCGCCGTCGCCGCGATCTCGCCGTCGACTTCCGCGACGTGACCGTGCACCATCGGCGGACTAGCGAAAAGCGCTGTGGAAACGTGTGTTTCGGTCACCGTGCACTGTTCGGCGGCGCGTTCGAATTCGGCCAGCCCGTGGATCATTTCGGCAATATCGGCGCAGTCTTGTCGTGCGGCGCGGCGGACAATTACGCTCATTGGTCGACTCCCAGCGCGCCCAGTATCGTGGCGAATTTCGTTGTCGTCTCGTCGACTTCGTCATCGGGATCCGATTCCGCGACGATGCCGCCGCCAGCGTGCGCGACGGCCGTGCGACGGTCCGCCGACAGCTGCGCGCAGCGAAGGGACACCACCCAGCGTCCGTCGCCGCGGGCGTCGCACCAGCCCACGGCTCCCGCGTAGAAACCACGGTCCCCTTCGAGCTCGGCGATGAGCTCGGCCGCTGCCTTGGTCGGCACCCCGCCGACCGCGGGGGTGGGATGCAGCGCCAATGCCAGATCGATTGCGGTAGTTGACTTGTCACGCAAGCGACCGCTGATCGGTGTGCACAGGTGCCACACCGCGGCCGTGCGATTCAATTGCGGCTCGGAAGCGATCGTCAGGTCGTCGCACAGCGGCTCCAGGGCGGCCCGCATGGTATCGATGACCAGCTGGTGCTCGTGACGGTTCTTGGCCGAGTCCGCCAGGGCCGCGCCGTTGGCGGCGTCGAGGTCCGCGTCGCGGGCGCGGGGCGCCGAGCCGGCGAACGGCCGGCACTCGACGCGGTCGCCGAAGCGAGCGACCAGAAGTTCGGGGCTGGCGCCCACCAGCGCCGCACCCGCGTAGTCTCCGCCCGCCGCGGTCAGGTCGACGAGATAGCCGTAGGCGGCCGGGTCGGCGGTCACCAGCCGGCGCAGCAGGACGCGCGCGTCCAGCGGAGCATCGGCGACCAGCCGCAGGGCGCGCGCGAGCACGACCTTGTGCAGCGGGCTGCCCGGGCTGGTTAGCCGGTCCCGGGCCAGGCTAATCCGGACGCGGTAGTCGGCGGGTGGCGGGACGGCGGCGGCGACCCGCACCGCCGGCAGTGGGCCCGTCGGCCAGTCGGACGGGCCGTCGGTGCGCAGCACGGTGTTCGGCGCCAGCAGCGCGGCGGGTGCGTGGAGGTCGAAAGGCAACGCGCCCAACACGATTGGGGCCGACCCCGATCGCAGCGCAGCTTGCGCCGCCCGCACGTCGCGGTAGCGCGTCCGCACCCCGTCGGCGACCAGGGTCCCGCGCGGCCCGCATAGCGCGAACGGCGGCTCGGTTGCTGTCACTGACCGGTCAACCCGAGCGCACATAGTTGCCGCACCCCGTGCTCGAAGCCGCAGACGGCGATGGAGGCGGTGATCATCCCGAAGCGGCGGCCTTCGACGAGCGGCAGCTCGACCCACCGCGTGATGACCGCGCGGGAGAAATGGCCATGGCTCACGAACAACACGTCGCGCGAATCCATGTGCTCCAACGCCATCGCGACGGCCCGGTCGGCGCGCTCGCTGACCTGCGCGACGCTCTCGCCGCCGGGGCATCCATGCGTCCACACCAGCCAGTCGGGCACCGACTCCTGGATCTGCGACGTGGTCAGGCCCTCATACGACCCGTAGTCCCACTCGGCGAGCAGTGGTGACACCTCGTCGACGGTGAGCCCGGCCAACTCGGCGGTCGTCAGGGAGCGTCGCCGCGGGCTGCTGATCACCAGCGGGTCAACGAGATTCAGTTCGCCCAGCGCCCGCCCGGCCAGCTTGGCCTGCGTGCGGCCGGCATCGGTCAGCTCGACCTCGGTGCGGCCGGTGTGCTGGCCCGATTTCGACCACTCGGTCTCGCCGTGGCGCAGCAGCACCAGACGGTAATTGTGCAAGCCCATGCCGACAGATTCTGCCGGACGACATGCCGGCCCCGTCGGCCGAAGCGCACGGCGGTCGAACATGCCAGGATGGGCACTGTGACCGCGGCAACAATGTGGAGGGCGGGTGCTTGTGAGTAAGACCCGGGTACTGGCGGTGGCCAACCAGAAGGGCGGGGTGGCCAAGACCACGACCGTCGCCTCGCTGGGTGCGGCGATGGTGGAGAGCGGCCGGCGGGTGCTGCTTGTCGATCTCGACCCGCAGGGCTGTCTGACCTTCTCGCTCGGCCACGATCCCGACAAGCTACCCGTGTCGGTGCACGAAGTGCTGCTCGGTGAGGTCGAGCCCAACGCCGCGCTGGTCACGACGATGGAGGGAATGACGCTGCTACCGGCCAACATTGACCTGGCCGGCGCCGAGGCGATGCTGCTGATGCGGGCGGGCCGCGAGTATGCGCTCAAACGAGCACTCGCCAAGGTCTCCGACGACTTCGACGTGGTGATCGTCGACTGCCCGCCGTCGCTCGGTGTGCTCACCCTCAACGGGCTCACGGCCGCGGACGAGGTCATCGTGCCGTTGCAGTGCGAGACGCTGGCTCACCGCGGCGTCGGCCAATTCCTGCGGACCGTCGCCGACGTCCAGCAGATCACCAACCCGAATCTGCGGATGCTGGGCGCGCTGCCGACGCTGTACGACTCCCGCACCACGCACACCCGCGACGTGCTGGTCGATGTCGCCGACCGCTACGACCTGCAGGTGCTCGCCCCGCCGATCCCGCGCACGGTGCGCTTCGCCGAGGCCAGCGCGTCCGGCTCGTCGGTGATCGCCGGGCGCAAGAACAAGGGCGCGACCGCCTACAAGGAGCTGGCGAAGGCGTTGATCAAGCACTGGAAGTCCGGCAAACCGCTGGCGACCTTCGCGGTAGAGATTTAGCGGCGCGCGGTCAGCCCAGCGCGACCACGGTGTCGCCGCGCTGCTCGAACACCCTGGAACCGGACACCGCCGGGACGACGGGCGTTCCCGGCTGCGCCCGGCTGGCCGCCCGATCGACCGGGATGTAGCGCTCGCTCGAGCCGTTGACCGGGTTATAGACGCCGATCGCGCCGGTGACCGGCACCAGCAGCTTGCCCGCCATCATCACGCCGGGCCCAAGCGGCGCCGTCGTCTCGCCGGCGGCGATGGTATAGCGCGGGGTCAGACTGTTCGCGTCGAAGACCATGACGGAATCGCCGGTCCACCAGGTCACCAGGTTGCCCGCCTGGGACACCCCCGCTTGGGACGCGAGAGCCGAGCTCGACGGCGGCTTGGGCAGCAGGGTGCTCGACACGGTGGTGCCCGTGTCGTCGATCACGTCGACCCTGGGCTGCCCGCCGGAACCGCCGGGCAGATACACCGCGGTGTTGTTCTCCCGGACGGCCAGCACGCGGGCGCCCGAATCCGCCGTGATCCCGGGTTCGGACACGACGTGTTGTTGGGGTTCGTCGTCTTCCTTGGCCGGGCGCAGCAGGACAAGCCGTAGATCCGCCTGATTCACGCAGCTTTCGAACACCGAGACCGCCGACGAGCTGGCGGCCGCCGAGACCAGCCGGCATCCGGAGTGCAGGCCCCGCGCCGACGGTTTCACCCGGGCATCGGTTTCCCCGTAGGCCAGCATCCGCACCATGTCCGAGCGCCAGAGTTCCAGCCGGGTAGCGCCCGCCGACAACACCGTCGTGCCGTCGGAGGAGAGGCGGACCTGCGGATCGGCGGTACCGCTGCGTGCGGGCCCGCGGCGACCCGTCGAGCCGTCCAGCGTGCTGACCTGACCGCAACCGCGGTCGTCCCGGTAGACCGCGACGGCGAAGCGATAGAGCCACGTCACCCCGCAGAGATCCGTGTCGCGCGCGTAGCTCCAGCGTGACTGGCCGGTGCCGGCGTCGCGCCCGTCGAGCCGGCGTCTGTCGGCGGTGGTGACCGTCCCGCCGACCACGATGGGTGCGGTGCTGCCGACGCTCTTCGCCGTCCACAGCTGATGCAGGGTCGCCGGCACTTCCCGGGCCGGCGTCGGGTTGGGCGCGCCGACGGCGGCTGGCCGGCTGATGGCGGCCCGCGCGTCGCTGGTCCACCAGATCAGTGCGGCGGTGGCGGCGACGACGACCGCGATCGCCGCGGCGGCCATGACGTCGCCCTTGGTCCGGCGTTCGGGTCTGACCATGCCGCGGCGTGGGCTCAGTTGCCGATTGCGGAGGCGGCGGTGGTTTCGGCGGGCTTGCGGCGGCGACGGCGGCGCCGGTTGGTCCCGCTGCCGTTGGAGCTCACCTGAGTCTCGGCGTTTCCGCCATTGCCACTGCCATCGCTGGCGGCTCCGTTGCCGGCCGGGTGGCCTGAGACGGGCTGCCCGCCGCGGGTGCGACGCCGCCTCGCGCCGGAGCGGCCCGACTTCTGGGCCGAGCTTCGACCCGAGCTCTCGCCCGAGCTTCGACCCGAGCTCTGGCCCGAGCTCTTGGTATCGCGGCGCTTGACCGGCGACTTACGCGGCGTGCCGACCTTGCCGCCTGCCTCGGCAGGGATGCCGAGCTCGGCGTACAGGTGCGGTGAGTTGGAGTAGGTCTCGGCCGGGTCGGGGGTGTCCAGGCCCAGCGCCTTGTTGATCATCGACCAGCGGGGCAGCTCGTCCCAGTCCACCAGGGTGACCGCGACGCCGGCCTTGCCGGCGCGGCCGGTGCGGCCGATCCGATGCACGTATGCCTGTTCGTCCTCGGGAATCTGGTAGTTGATGACGTGGGTGACGTCGTCGATGTCGATGCCGCGGGCGGCCACGTCGGTGGCGACCAGCACGTCGATGTCGCCGGTCCGGAATGCCTTGAGCGCCTTCTCGCGCGCTATCTGCCCGAGGTCGCCGTGCACCGCGCCGACCTTGAAGCCCCGTTCGGCCAGCTCGTCGGCAACCTTCTGCGCGGTGCGCTTGGTGCGGGTGAAGATCATGGTGGCGCCGCGGTCGTTCGCCTGCAACACCCGGCTGACCAGCTCCACCTTGTCCAGCGCGTGGGCGCGGTAGACGAACTGTTCGGTGGTGTCGTGGGTGGCGGCCGAGTGCGGGGCCTCGGCGCGGATGTGGGTGGGCTGGTTCATGAACGTGCGGGCCAGCGTGATGATCGGGTCCGGCATGGTCGCCGAGAACAGCATCGATTGCCGGTCGGCCGGAATCTGGCGCAGAATGCGCTCGATGTCGGGCAGGAAGCCCAGGTCGAGCATCTCGTCGGCCTCGTCGAGCACCAGCACCGAGAGCCCGCCGAGCTGCAGGTGACCCTGCTGGCATAGGTCGAGCAGCCGGCCCGGGGTGCCCACGACGACGTCGGCGCCGGTGCGCAGCGCCTCGATCTGCGGCTCGTAGGCCCGGCCGCCGTAGATCGACACCACCGACAGCGGGCGGCCGCCTTCGGCGGTCAGGTACTTGGCCGCCGTGGCCAGGTCGCCGGTGACCTGCAGGCAGAGCTCGCGGGTCGGCACGACGACCAGCGCGCGAGGCGTGCCGTTGAGCGGCCGGGCTTGAGCGTTCGAGCCGCCGGCGGTGATCCGCTGCAGCAGCGGCACGCCGAACGCGAAGGTTTTGCCCATGCCGGTGCGGGCCTGGCCGATCACGTCGTCGCCGGCCAGAGCCAGCGGCAAGGTCAATTCTTGGATGGCAAAAGGACTTTCGATGCCTTCTTCGGCAAGCGCGCGCACGACTTCGTCGCGGACGCCGAGCTTGGCAAACGTATTTTGGGGGGTCAGTTCAGTTGCGCTTGTGAGTGCGGTCATACGGGGGTGTTGTGCCTTTCGGTGACGTCTTCGGTTGGTCGGTTTTTCTGTCGCGGTCACGCGCGCACGAATTCCGACTCCACGTCGCCGAGTCGCGGGCCCCTGCTTCGTTTAGGGCGGGCCAGCTGTGCACGCACATTTCGCCGGTGGCAACGGCAGAAGAAATACCGCCACCACCTCCAAGCATGATAGCTGGTCAACAGCCGGCACCCATCTTCCGCCAGGTCCGGCGACTAGAGTGTTGCCCATGTCCCCGCCCCTTCCCGGGCCCTCCTCCGCCGATCAGGTGGACGATTCGCCTACCCCACGCCTCACCGCGGACCACCCCGGCGTCAACGAACTGTTCGCGGTGCTCGCCTACGGCGAGATAGCCGCGTTCTACCGCCTGACCGACGAGGCTCGCATGGCCCCTGACCTGCGGGGCCGGATCTCGATGGCGAGCATGGCCGCGGCCGAGATGCAGCACTACGAGTTGCTGCGCGACGCCCTGGAAAGCCGCGGCGTGGACGTGGTGTCGGCGATGTCGAGGTACGCGTCGACATTGGAGAACTACCACCGGCTGACGACGCCGAGCACCTGGCTGGAAGCCCTGGTGAAGACGTACGTCGGCGACGCTTTGGCCGCCGACCTCTACCTGGAAATCGCCGACGTGCTGCCCGACGAAGTCGCCGATGTGGTGCGGGAGGCCCTGTCGGAGACCGGGCATTCCCAGTTCGTCGTCGCGGAGGTGCGCGCGGCCGTGACCGGCAGCAGCAAGCAGCGCAGCCGGCTCGCGCTGTGGGCGCGTCGCCTGTTCGGCGAGGCCATCACCCAGGCGCAATACCTGCTGGCCGATCACGACGAGCTGGTCGACCTGGTGGTCTCCGGTGCCGGCGGCCTGAGCCAGCTCGGCGCGTTCTTCGACCGGCTACAGCAAACCCACGACCGGCGGATGCACGAGCTCGGCCTCAGCTGACCCTCAACGGGTGCAGGTCGCCATGATCGAGTTGGTGGCCGACACCGCCACCGCTTGACCCTCGGCGTTGACGATCGAGCAATTCAGCCGGCCGTAAATGCTGGTCGCGACGACCGACTCGGTCTGCACGCCCGGATTCAATACAACGACCTTGGACCAGGGCAGCGACACGTTGAACTCGGTCTGCGGGTAGCCCTGGGCATCGGTGTAGACGACGTTCACCAGGTCGAGGAGCTGCTTCGTCCCGGTGACGGTGTAGAGGACGGTACGTGGGTTCACCGCGATCGGTGGCGGCGCGGCCGTGGCGGGCGGCGCGGCCGTCGGCGCCAGGGTCGGCGCGGTGGTCGGCGGCTGTGTCGGTGCCGCGCGGGGCGTCGTCACGGTGGTGACCGTTTCCTGCGGCAGCGGCGATTGGCTCGGCGCCGCGCTGGGCGGGCTCGTGGTCCGCGGCGCGGAGGTCAGCGTTTGCGGGGCGGGTCCCACCGTCGCCTTGGTCGACGCGCTGTCGCCGCTGTTGAGGACGACAGCGGTCGCGATCGCTCCGAGCGCGACCACGGCGGCGAGAATCGCCGTGACGGGGCGCACGCGAAAGTCGGCCGGCCAGCCCGTCCAGCTGTAGTCGCCGTCGGATCCGGCCCGGTACAACTCCTCGGTGTCGCCGTCGGCGTCACGGTCAAAGTCGTAGTCACGGTCGTAGTCACGGTCGTAGTCGTCGTATTCGTCGTAGTTCAGGTCGTAGTCGTCGCGGCCCGGGCGGGCGCGAACCCTGTCGATAGGGGGCAGTGTGGTACCCATGGTGCCGAAGTTAGCCATGTGAAAACACGGATCCGGCGTCGAACCCGGGGGTAGGCCCAGCTGGTAGCCAATCGTTACCTCTCCGCGATCGACGTTTCGCTCACCGCGTAGCCCGCCGTGGGCCCGGGGCGCGCCGCGCGCTTGGCGCATCCACTAGCCTGCTGCTGACACGCCTGCGACTTCACCGCTACCGCAAGCTGCTACTGGAACCGCTCATGGAAGGGGCCACTGTGGAGGTCAAAATCGGTATCTCGGACAGTCCGCGCGAGCTGGTCTTCTCCAGCGCGCAGACACCGGGTGAAGTCGAAGATGTCGTAGCCGCCGCGCTGCGGGAGGGCGCGGGCCTGGTCAGCCTGAGCGACGACAAGGGCCGTCGCTTCCTGGTTCAGACCGACAAGATCGCCTACGTCGAGATCGGCGCGGCCGACGCGCGCCGGGTCGGCTTCGGAATCGGGGCGGAGTCTGCCGCCAAAATCGTTGGGAAGGCCGCTAAGAGCGAGTGAGCGGCACGTGTGACAGACCGCCCCACGCGAACTGAACGGTGCCCTCGACGGCGTCCGACTTGGAGATCGGGCGATCGGAGTCCAGCCAGTACCTGGCGCAGTCCACGCTGATCCCGACCAGTCCCACCGCGATCATCCGGGCGCGGTGCGGATCGAGGCCGGAGTCCTCGCTGATCAGTGCGAACACCGCGTCGATGCACGACTCGGTGGCGACGCGCACCTGCGCGGCGACCTCGGGTTCGGTGACGTAGTCGTTCTCGAAAATCAGCCGGTAGCCCTGGCTGTCGTGCTCGATGAAGTCGAAGAACGCCTGCACCGCCGAATGCAGCCGCCGCCGGTTGTCGGTGGTGGTGCTCAGCGCCTGCTGCACTCCCGACACCAGGTTGTCCACGTGCCGATGAAGCACGGCGAGGTACAGCTCCAGCTTGCTTGAAAAATGTTGGTACAGAACGGGTTTGCTGACACCTGCCCGTTCGGCGATCTCGTCCATGCCGGCCGCGTGGTAGCCACGGTTGACAAAGACGTCGCTGGCCACGACGAGCAATTGGCCGCGACGCTCATCGCGGGGAAGCCTGTTGCCGCGCCGGTTCGGGGTCGCCACGCCGTCTCCCGGCCGAGGGGCGCCCGGTTTGACGGCACGTCGTGCCGCCGCCTTGGCGAGTTCGCTCATCGAGTCCTCATCTAGTTGGTGGCATCTCGTTGGTGGCAAATCTGTTGGGTGGCAACTGACTCCTCGGATGCCCCGGGTCAGCCGCGCGCGGCTCGTCGCACAGACATTACTACCCGTGGCGTCCCCGCGGCCGTCATCGGCGCCGCATTCGGGCGCGCCAGGGACAACCTCCGTGCGGGCTGTGCCATTCTGGGGCAATGACGTCCCAGCAGCCCGGGCGCGGCACCGGCCAGGTTCCCGTGCTGCGTGACGAGTGGCGAGAACCACTGCGGGCCCAGCGGGATCCGATTGGGCGCGATCCGATCGGGCGGGGATCCGGGCGGGCTCGGGCCGATCGTGGACGGCGCCAGTGGCGCAAACAAACATGGTTGGGACGGTTCGTGTCCACCTACGGCTGGCGAGCATACGCGCTGCCCGTCCTGGTGGCGCTCACCGCGGTGGTCATCTACCAGACGGTCACCGGCACGGGCGCGCCGAAGCCGACGGCGAGCCAGCCCATCCAGGGGCCGCCGGACATCGGCGCGGTGGGCACCGCGATCATCGACGCGCCGCCGCGCGGGTTGGCCACGTTCGACGCCGACCTGCCGGCCGGGACGCTGCCCGACGGCGGCCCCTTCTCCGAGGCGGGCGACAAGACCTGGCACGTCGTGCCCGGAACCACCCCGCAGCTCGGCCAGGGCACCGCGAAGGTGTTCAAGTACACCGTCGAGGTCGAGAACGGCATCGACCCCTCGATGTTCGGCGGCGACATGGCATTCGCCCAAATGGTCGACCAGACACTGGCCAATCCCAAGGGCTGGACACACAACCCGCAATTCGCGTTTGTCCGGGTCGACGGCGGCAATGGGGTCAAGCCCGACTTGCGGATTTCGCTGGTGTCCCCGGTGACCGTGCGCGAGGGATGCGGCTACGAATTCCGGCTGGAGACGTCGTGCTACAACCCGGTATACGGGCCGGAACGGCAGGCGCGGGTTTTCATCAACGAGGCGCGCTGGGTGCGCGGAGCCGTACCTTTCGAAGGCGACGTCGGCTCCTACCGGCAGTACGTGATCAATCACGAGGTCGGCCACGCCATCGGGTACGTGCGTCACGAGCCGTGCGACAAGCAAGGTGGCCTGGCGCCGGTGATGATGCAGCAGACGTTCTCCACATCCAACGACGACGCCGCCAAGTTCGACCCCGACTACGTCAAGGCGGACGGCAAGACCTGCCGATTCAATCCCTGGCCCTACCCGATCGCATAGTCGCGGGCGGGTACTGCGCGGCCCGGGGAAGCAACCGTCGGTGTTTGCCGTTGTTTCGGGCAACTGCTGTGATGGATAGAGCTAACGAAAGCCAACCGAGGAGATATTCGGTGTCGACGTCCCAGGCGTCCCAGACCTCCCAGGCGTCCCAGACCTCCCAGGCGTCGTTGCCGCCGCTGGTCGAGCCCGCACCCCAGCTGAGTCGCGATGAGGTGGCCCGCTACAGCCGTCATCTGATCATTCCCGACCTGGGCGTCGACGGGCAGAAGCGGCTGAAGAACGCGCGGGTGCTGGTGATCGGTGCCGGCGGGCTCGGGGCACCGGCGTTGCTGTATCTGGCCGCGGCCGGCGTCGGCACCATCGGCATCGTCGACTTCGACGTGGTCGACGAGTCGAACCTGCAGCGCCAGATCATCCACGGCGTCGCCGACATCGGGCGGTCCAAGGCCCAGTCGGCACGCGACTCGATCGCCGCGATCAACCCGCTCGTCGACGTGCGATTGCACGAATTCAGGCTGGAGCCCGACAACGCCGTCGACCTGTTCACGCAGTACGACCTGATCCTGGACGGCACCGACAATTTCGCCACCCGGTATCTCGTCAACGACGCCGCGGTGCTGGCCGGGAAGCCGTACGTGTGGGGCTCGATCTACCGCTTCGAGGGCCAGGTGTCGGTGTTCTGGGAGGACGCCCCCGACGGGCGTGGCCTCAACTACCGCGACCTGTACCCGGAGCCCCCGCCGCCCGGCATGGTGCCGTCCTGCGCCGAAGGCGGTGTGCTGGGCATCATCTGCGCTTCCATCGCGTCCGTCATGGGCACCGAGGCAATCAAGCTGATCACCGGAATCGGCGAACCGCTGCTGGGCCGGCTGATGATCTACGACGCGCTCGAGATGAGCTACCGCACGATCAACATCCGCAAAGACCCGTCGACGCCCAAGATCACCGAGCTGATCGACTACGAGGATTTCTGCGGCGTGGTGTCCGAGGATGCCGCCGAGGCGACCGCCGGCTCCACCATCACCCCGCGGGAATTGCGCGAGCTCCTCGACTCCGGCAAGAAGCTGGCGCTGATCGACGTCCGCGAGCCGGTGGAATGGGACATCAATCACATCGAGGGCGCGCAGCTGATCCCGCAGTCGTTGATCAACTCCGGGGAGGGTCTGGCGAAGCTGCCGCAGGACCGGATGCCGGTGCTGTATTGCAAGACGGGGGTGCGCTCGGCCGAGGCGCTGGCCGCCCTGAAGAAGGCCGGATTCTCCGACGCAGTGCATCTGCAGGGCGGAATCGTGGCCTGGGCCCAGCAAATGCAGCCCGACATGGTGATGTACTGACGCAATTCCGCAGGTGGGCTCGTTTAGGCTGGTTTGCGTGACCCTCGAGCCGCCGCCCGAACTTGTGCTGACGGCGTTCGGTTTGACCGGTGTCAAGCCCGTCGCCCTCGGCGCCGGCTGGGAAGGCGGCTGGCGATGCGGCGAAGTCGTGTTGTCGATAGTGGCCGACCACGCCCGCGCCGCCTGGTCGGCGCGGGTCCGCGAGACGCTGTTCGTCGACGGGGTGCGCCTGGCCCGGCCGGTCCGCTCCACCGACGGACGCTACGTCGTCTCGGGGTGGCGAGCCGACACGTTCGTCGCCGGCACACCGGAAGCCCGGCACGACGAGGTGGTCTCGGCGGCGGTGCGGCTGCACGAGGCCACCGGCAAACTGGAACGCCCGCGATTCCTGACTCAGGGGCCCACCGCGCCGTGGGGAGACGTCGACGTCTTCATCGCCGCGGACCGCGCCGCGTGGGAGGAGCGGCCGCTGGCCTCGGTGCCGCCGGGAGCACGCACCGCGCCGCCGAGCGCGGACGCCCAGCGGTCGGTCGAGCTGATTCACCAGCTCGCCACCCTGCGCCGGCCCACCAAGAGCCCCAACCAGCTGGTGCACGGAGACCTTTACGGCACAGTGCTTTTCATCGGCACGGCCGCACCGGGGATCACCGACATCACGCCGTACTGGCGGCCCGCGTCGTGGGCCGCCGGCGTCGTTGTCGTCGACGCGTTGTCCTGGGGCGAGGCCGACGACGGACTGATCGAACGCTGGAGCGCGCTGCCGGAGTGGCCGCAGATGTTGTTGCGCGCGTTGATGTTTCGCCTCGCGGTGCATGCCCTGCATCCGCGGTCGACGGCGGAAGCCTTCCCGGGCCTGGCCCGCACCGCGGCGCTGGTCCGGTTGGTGCTCTGAGTCTCTAACTCCCGGACGGGAAGTCGTAGCGCACCTCGCGCAACGGAATCTTGCCGTCGACGGCCAGAATCCCCTCGGCGCGCAGCAGTTCCAGCTGCCGGCTGGTCAGGTGCCGCGCGGGACGCCCGGATGCGGTGATCACGCGGTGCCAGGGCAGGTCGGAGGAGTCGATCCGCATGATCCACCCGACTATGCGTGGACTGGAAAGCCCTGCGACGGCAGCGATGTCGCCGTAGGTAGCCACTCTTCCGGACGGAATGGACGCGACCAGCGAGCGGACCCGCTCGACCTGCTCGTCGGTCACCTGCGCCATGATCAGCGACCTTCCAACTGCGCGCGGGCAAGCGCGGCCACTTCCGCGTGCTTGGCGTAGGGCACCATGTGATTGCACTCGAAATCGAGCAACCGGAAATCGGGTCCCAAACGTTGTCGAAGCCCCGCGATGAGTCGGTCGGTGACGTAGGGCGGCGTGGTCCACATCGCCCGCACCAGCGTCGTCGCCGTTCCCGCCGGCGGAAACACGATGTCGCGGGCCAACTCGCTCCAATACGACATCATCGCCGGCAGGCTGACGCGCCAGCCGTACCGTCCGCTCGGCAGTTCGACCAGGTGCTCGTCGAGCTCGGCGTCCAGCAGGGCGGGATCCACATCCGACCACGAGCCGGTCGTCTTTTCCATGCGGGCTTCGGCGGCGTCCGGATAGTCGGGCGAGGAAAGCATGGCGTCGGCGATCTCCCGCATCCAGGTTCCGTCCAGGCCGACCGCCGGATCGAGCAGCAGCAGGCCCGCTACCCGGTCGGGTCGGGCCGCCGCCAGATGCATTGCCAGCGCGCCGCCGAACGAGTGCCCGACCACCAGCACCGGCGCCCCACCTTTGGCGGCCTCGGCGTCGAGGAGCGCCGCGAACGCCGAGACGTTGGCCTCGATGTTCCACGGCGCGGCCCACGACGATCTGCCGTGGCCGAGCAGATCGGGTGCCGCGACGGCGATTTCGGGCAGCGCGTCGGCCAGTTTCTGCCAGCGCTGCCCGTGGCCGGTCAACCCATGCAGGGCGAGCATCCGCACCGGGCCGGCGGGGCCGTAGCGGTGCACGTGAAGGTCGCCGGTCACGCGTCGATCGGTCACGCGTCGATCGGTCACGCGTCGATCGGTCACGCGTCGATCGGTCACGCGTCGATGATGCCAGGCCGGACCGTCGCGGTCCGCGGGCGCGGCCGACTTGTCGGACCCTCGTGATCTCATGCCGCTATGTCGTTCACGTCGGGGTCATTCGCCTGGGACGCCGACGCGGGTGCCGTGCTGGCGCCCGGCGCACGCGGGGTGATCCGCGTCCTGGGCGGGCCCGGCACCGGCAAGAGCAGCCTGCTCGTCGATGCCGCGGCCGCTCGGATCGGCGCCGGTGCCGATCCGGAATCGGTTCTGCTGCTTACCGGTTCCGGCCGGCCGGGGATGCGGGAGCGCAGCACCTTGACGAGGGCGCTGCTGCGGTCGCATACCGCCGGCGCGCGCCGCGCCGCGGTTCGCGAGCCCATGGTCCGCACCGTGCACAGCTACGCCTACGCGGTGTTGCGCCGGGCCGCCGACCGTGCCGGCGACGCGCCGCCCCGCCTGGTTACCAGCGCCGAACAGGACGCCATCATTCGCGAACTGCTGGCCGGCGACCTCGACGACGGTCCGGGCGCCGCGGTCGCGTGGCCGGCGCACCTGCGGCCGGCGCTGCGCACCGCCGGCTTTGCCGCCGAATTGCGAAACCTGTTGGCGCGCTGCGCCGAACGTGGCGTGGACGCTCAGGAGCTGCAGCGGCTGGGCCGCCGGTGCCGGCGCCCGGACTGGAGCGCCGCCGGCCAGTTCGCCCAGCAGTACGAGCAGGTGATGTTGCTGCGGGCGGCGGTCGGGATGGCGGCGCCGCAGGCGACGACGCCGGCGCTGGGCGCGGCCGAACTCGTGGGTGCGGCGCTGGAGGCGTTCGCGGTCGATCCCGAGCTGCTGGCGGCCGAGCGCGCCCGGGTGCGGGTGCTGTTGGTCGACGACGCCCAGCAGCTCGACCCGCAGGCGGCGCGGCTGGTTCGGGTGCTTGCGGCGGGAACCGAGCTGACGCTGGTCGCCGGCGATCCCAACCAGGCGGTGTTCGGCTTCCGCGGCGGTGAACCGGCGGGCCTGCTCGACGGCGACACGCCGTCGGTGACGCTGACGGCATCGCATCGCTGCGCTCCCGCGATCGCGCGCGCCGTCAGCGGCATCGCGCGGCGGCTGCCCGGCAGCACCGGCGGCAGGCAGATCGACGGCACCGGGCCCGACGGCGGCGCGGTCGCGGTGCGCGTGGCCGCCTCGGCGCACGCGGAGGCCGCGATAATCGCCGACGCGCTGCGCCGCGCGCACCTCGTCGACGGCGTGCCGTGGTCGCAGATGGCAGTCATCGTCCGGTCGGTGCCCCGGGTCGGTGCGCGGCTGCAGCGTGCCCTGGCCGCCGCCGGGGTTCCGGTGGCGCTACCGGCGGTCGGCGGGTCGTTGTCCGAGGAGCCGGCGGCCCGGGCGCTGTTGACGGTGTTGGCCGCCACCGCCGAGGGGCTCGACGGCGACCGGGCGCTGGCGTTGGTGACCGGGCCGATCGGCCGCGTCGACCCGGTATCGCTGCGGCAGCTGCGCCGAACGCTGCAGCGCGGATCAGACGGCGCGGCAGGAAATTTCGGGGACCTGGTGGCGGACGCCCTGCGCAGCGATGCGCAGCTTTCCGGCGTGCACGCCCGCCCGCTGCGACGGGTCCGTGCGGTGCTGGACGCGGCCGCCGGCTGCCACCGCGACGGCCAGGATCCGCGCTTCACCCTGTGGGCGGCGTGGCATCGGTCCGGCTTGCAACGCCGCTGGCTCACGGCCAGCGAGCGCGGCGGTCCCGCCGGGGCCCAGGCCGCCAGGGACCTGGAGGCGGTCACGGCGTTGTTCGACGTCACCGATCAGTACGTGTCCCGCACGTCCGGCGCGTCGTTGCGCGGATTGCTAGAGCACGTCGAGGCGCTCCAGCTGCCCGGCGCCAACCCCGAGCCGGCGTCGACGGCGGAACAGGTCAGGGTGCTCAGCGCACACGCCGCGCTCGGACACGAATGGGATCAGGTCGTCATCGCGGGCCTGCAGGATGGGTTGTGGCCCAACACGATTCCGCGCGGCGGGGTGCTGGGCACCCAACGGCTGCTCGACGCGCTGGACGGCATCACCGAGGACGCCTCGGCCACCGCGCCGCTGCTGGCCGAGGAGCGCCGGCTGCTGGTCGCCGCGATGGGCCGGGCCCGGCGGGCGTTGTTGGTGACCGCCGTGGACGGCGACGTGGGCGGGGCGGGCGACGACGCCGCGCTACCTTCGGCGTTCTTCTTCGAGATCGCACAGTGGGCTACCGATGATCCCATTGCGGCGCAGCCGATTTCATCCCCGCGTGTGTTGTCGGCGGCCGCGCTGGTGGGACGATTGCGCGGCGTCGTGTGTGCACCCGACGGCGCCGTGGACGACGTAGCTCGCGATTGTGCGGCAACGCAATTGGCCCGGCTGGCGAAGGCGGGTGTGCCGGGCGCCGACCCGTCGGACTGGCAGGGCCTCACCCCGATCAGCACCGCCGACCCGCTCCGCGGCCCCGACGAGCCGGTCACGTTGACGCCGTCGACGCTGCAGACCCTCACCGACTGCCCGCTGCGCTGGCTCGCCGAACGGCACGGCGGCACCAACGCTCGTGATCTGCGGTCCACGATCGGCTCGGTGCTGCACGCGCTGATCGCCGAGCCCGGTAAAAGCGAAGCGCAACTGCTGGCCGAGCTGGAACGGGCGTGGGAGCAGCTGCCCTTCGACGCCCCCTGGCATTCGGCCAACGAGCTGGCCCGCTACCGCGGCATGATCCGGGCGTTCGTCGAGTGGCGGGCGCAGACCCGAGCCGAACTGAGCGAGGTCGGCGTCGAGGTCGACGTCGACGGAGCGCTTCCCGCCCGGTGCGACGGCGGCGGCGAAGTCCGGCTGCGCGGCCGGGTCGACCGGCTGGAGCGCGACGGCGCCGGCCGGCTGGTGATCGTCGACGTCAAAACCGGCAAAACCCCGGTCAGCAAGGACGACGCGCAGCAGCACGCTCAGCTGGCCATGTATCAGCTGGCGGTGGCCGAGGGCATGATCGGCGCGGCCGGCAGCGAACCGGGCGGTGCGCGGCTGGTCTACATCGGCAAGACCGGGGCAGGCGGGGCCGTCGAACGCGAGCAGGATCCGCTGACGCCGGCCGCGCGCGACGAATGGCGCGACCTCGTCCGCACGGCGGCCGACGCGACCGCGGGGCCGCAATTCATCGCCCGGCGCAACGACGGGTGCACGCACTGCCCGATGCGGCCGTGTTGCCCGGCCCATGTCGAGGGGGCAGCCCTGTGAACGCGCGCTACAGCCCGGACGAATTGGCCTGTGCGCTAGGGCTTTTCCCGCCGACCGCCGAGCAGGCCGCGGTGATCGCCGCCCCGCCGGGCCCGTTGGTCGTCATCGCCGGAGCGGGCGCCGGGAAGACCGAGACGATGGCCGCGCGCGTGGTGTGGCTCGTCGCCAACGGCTACGCCGACCCGGGCCAGGTGCTGGGCCTAACGTTCACCCGCAAGGCGGCCGGCCAGCTGCTGCGGCGAGTCCGCTCCCGGTTGGCCCGGTTGGCCGGCATCGGCCTGGGCCCGACAGGCCCGGCGGGCGTCGAACCGGCCGGCAGCCCGACCGTCGGCACCTACCATGCTTTCGCCGGCTCCTTGCTGCGCGAGTACGGCCTGCTGTTACCCGTCGAGCCCGACACCCGGTTGCTCAGCGAGACCGAGCTGTGGCAGCTGGCCTTCGACGTGGTCAACGGGTATCGGGGTGAGCTGCACACCGACAAGACCCCGGCCGCGGTCACGTCGATGGTGCTGCGGTTGTGGGGTCAGCTGGCCGAACACCTGGTGGACACCGACCAGCTGCGCGACACCCACGTGGAGCTGGAGCGGCTGGTCCATACCCTGCCGGCGGGCCCCTACCAGCGCGAGCGGGGTCCGAGCCAGTGGCTGCTGCGGCTGCTGGCCACCCAGACCGAGCGCGCCGAGCTGGTGCCGTTGCTCGACGCGCTGGCCCAGCGCATGCGCGCCGGGAACGTCATGGACTTCGGCATGCAAATGGCCTCGGCGGCCCGGCTGGCGGCGAGCTTCCCGCAGGTCGGCGTGGACCTGCGGAACCGTTACCGGGTCGTCCTGCTCGACGAGTACCAGGACACCGGCCACGCCCAGCGGGTGGCGCTGTCGGCGTTGTTCGGCGGAGGCTGTGATGACGGGTTGGCGCTCACGGCCGTCGGCGATCCGATTCAGTCGATCTACGGGTGGCGCGGCGCGTCTGCGACCAACCTGCCTCGGTTCACCACCGACTTCCCCCACGCCGACGGCACCCCCGCGCCGGTCCTGGAACTGCGCACCAGCTGGCGCAACCCGCCCCGCGCCCTGCAGCTGGCCAACGCCATCTCGGCGGAGGCGCGGCGGCGGTCGGTTGCCGTGCATGCGCTGCGGCCGCGCCCGGACGCGTTACCCGGCACCGTCGCATGCGCGCTGCTTCCCGACGCGCGGGCCGAGCGCGAGTGGATCGCCGAACACGTGCACCGGCATTACCAGCGGGCTCGCGCCGAGGGTGTCAGCCCGCCGACCGCCGCGGTGCTGGTGCGCCGCAACGCCGATGCCGCACCGGTGGCCGACGCCCTGCGCGCCCGCGGCATCCCCGTCGAGGTCGTCGGGCTCGCCGGTCTGCTGTCGGTGCCCGAGGTCGCCGACGTCGTGGCGATGCTGCGGCTGGTTGCCGACCCGACCGCGGGGGCGGCGGCGATGCGCGTGCTCACCGGCCCGCGATGGCGCCTCGGCGGGCGGGACGTTGCCGCGCTGTGGCGGCGCGCGCAGGCCCTCGCGGCGGGACTGGGGGCACCACCTGCTTGCGGGGGACGCCCCGACGACGCGCCCTCGGCCGAGTCGATCGCGCGGGCGGCGGGTCCGGACGCCGACACCGCGTGTCTGGCCGACGCGATCGGCGATCCCGGGCCGGCCGGGTCGTATTCGGTTGCGGGATATCGGCGCATCATCGCGCTGGCCGCCGAGCTGCGCGCCCTGCGCGCGCACCTCGGGCATTCGCTGCCCGACCTGGTCGCCGAGGTGCGGCGGGTGCTCGGCGTCGACTGCGAAGCCCGGGCCGCCGCAGGGGTCGGCGACGGCTGGGCCGGCGCCGAACACCTCGACGCCTTCGCCGACGTGGTCGCCGGCTACGCCGAGCGAACGCGGGCCACGGCGGCCGACGTGACGGCGGCGGCGTCGGTCGCCGGTCTGCTGGCCTACCTGGACGCGGCCGAGGTGGTCGAAAACGGCTTGGCCCCCGCCCCGTTGACGGCCGCCCGGGACCGGGTCCAGGTGCTCACCGTGCATTCCGCGAAGGGTTTGGAGTGGCAATTGGTGGCGGTGGCACACCTGTCGGGCGGAATCTTTCCGTCGACCGCGTCGCGCAGCAGCTGGCTCACCGACGCCGGGGAGCTGCCGCCGCTGCTGCGCGGGGACCGCGCTTCCGCGGGCACACTGGGCATTCCCGTGCTCGACACCTCGGACGTCACCAACCGAAAGCAGCTGTCGGACAAGATCTCCCAGCACCGCCGCCACCTCGAGCAACGGCGCGTCGACGAGGAGCGCCGACTGCTGTACGTGGGCATCACCCGGGCCGCCGACACCCTGTTGCTGTCCGGCCACCACTGGGGTCCCACCGGGATGAAACCCCGGGGCCCGTCGGACTTCCTGTGCGAAATCAAGGACATCATCGACCGTTCCACCGCAGCCGGCGAGCCGTGCGGGGTGGTGGAACACTGGGCGCCGGCGCCGCCCGATGGTGAGCGAAACCCGCTGCGCGACAACGTCGTCGAAGCGATCTGGCCCGCGGACCCGCTCGCCTCACGGCGCGGCGACGTCGAACGCGGCGCGGCGCGGGTGGCCGAGGCCATGTCGGCCGGTGCGGTCGCGGCCGGTGCCGACGTCGACGGCTGGGCCGCCGACGTCGATGCGTTGCTGGCCGAGCGCGCCCGCTCGGCGCGTCCGCCCGCCCGCGCCCTGCCCAGCCAGCTGTCGGTCAGCGGTTTGGTGGACCTGGCGCGCGACCCGCAGGGCGCGGCGCAGCGGCTGGTGCATCGGCTGCCCGCGCGGCCCGATCCACATGCCCTGCTGGGCAACGCCTTTCACGCCTGGGTGCAGCAGTTCTACGGCGCCGAGCGGCTGTTCGACCTCGCCGACCTGCCGGGTGCGGCCGACTCGGACGTCGGGGACACCCGGGAGCTGGCGGCGTTGCAGGCGGCGTTCACCAGCTCGCGGTGGGCCGCCCGCACACCGGTCGCCGTCGAGGTGCCGTTCGAGATGCCGATCGGCGAGACCGTGGTGCGCGGCCGCATCGACGCGGTGTTCGCCGACCCCGACGGCGGTGTCACGGTGGTGGACTGGAAGACCGGCCAGCCCCCGCGTGGGCCGGAAGCCCTGCGGCAGGCCGCCGTCCAGCTCGCCGTCTACCGTCTGGCGTGGGCGGCGTTGTCGGGATGCCCGGAATCGTCGGTGCGCACCGCCTTCCACTACGTGCGCACCGGCGTCACCCTCGTTCCCGATGAACTGCCCGAGCCCACCGAGCTGGCCGGGCTGCTACTGACCGGCTGACGTGGTTACATTTGAGGCGTGTACCAGGCCTGCGGGTGGGGTTGAGCGTGGGGTTAATCCAATTGACGGACCGCCGTGCAAAAGGGTAGGTCGCAGCGTCTGAGGGGGCTCGACGAGACGCTGACCGCCCAGCCCGGTCATCTGCTGGTCGGCGTTTTGCGCATCCCCGAAGAACACGGCAGTCCCGTGCGGGTCATCGCGCGGCGGGTGGCCATCGCGCTGGTGGTGTTGTTCGGCGCGGCCGTCATTGTCTACCTCGATCGCACCGGCTACCGCGACGTGCGCGGCGAGCCGCCGACATTCGCCGACTGCGTCTACTTCGCGGCGGTGTCGCTGTCGACCACCGGATACGGCGACATCACCCCCTACACCGAGACCGCGCGCCTGGTTCACACCGTGATCTTCACGCCGCTGCGAATCGCGTTCTTGGCCGTGCTGGTCGGCACGACGCTCGAGGTGCTCTCCGAGCGGTCCCGGCAGGCGTGGAAGATTCAGCGTTGGAGGAACAAAGTGCGCAACCACACCGTCGTCATCGGCTACGGCACGAAGGGGAAAACGGCTGTCGCCGCGATGATTAGCGACGACGAGGCCCAGGGCGAGGTCGTCGTCGTCGACCCCGATCGCAGCGCCCTCGAGCACGCCGCCACGGCCGGGCTGGTCACCGTGCACGGGGATGCCACCAAATCCGATGTGCTGCGGCTGGCCGGGGCCCAACACGCGTCGTCGATCATCGTTGCCACCGGCCGCGACGACACCGCCGTGCTGGTGACGTTGACGGCGCGGGAGATCGCGCCCAAGGCCAAGATCGTGGCTTCCATTCGGGAGGCCGAGAATTCACACCTGCTGCAGCAATCGGGTGCGGACTCGGTGGTCGTCTCCTCGGAGACCGCCGGCCGGCTGCTCGGGATCGCGACCACCACGCCGAGCGTCGTGGAGATGATCGAGGATCTGCTGACGCCGGACGCCGGGATGGTGATCGCCGAGCGCGAGGTGGAGCAGACCGAAGTCGGCGGATCCCCACGGCATCTGCGCGACATCGTGCTCGGCGTGGTGCGCGACGGCCACCTGCTGCGGGTCGGCGCGCCCGAGGCGGACGCCATCGAGGCCACCGACCGATTGCTCTACATCCGCGACGTGGGACGTTAGCGGCGGCTCGCCGCCAGCAGGCTCGGCAGGAGACTCGGCAGGAGACTACGTGGAGTTCCAGCTGCGGGACGTTCCGGTGCTCTCGCGCGTCGGCGCGGACCGCTCCGATCAGTTGCGCACCGATGTCGATGCGGCCACCGCGGGCTGGGCCGACGCGGCGCTGCTGCGGGTGGATTCGCGCAACCAGGTGCTGGTCGCCGACGGCCGGGTGGTGCTGGGCGCCGCGGCCGAGCTGGCCGACAAGCCCCCGGTTGACGCGGTATTCCTGGGCCGCATCGAGGGCGGCCGGCATGTCTGGGCGATCCGGGGCGCGCTGCAAGCGCCCGAAGACCCCGGCGTGCAAGCCGAGGTGGTGAACCTGCGCAGTCTCGGGCCTATCTTCGACGACACCAGCAGTCAACTGGTGTCGTCGGCCATTGCGCTGCTGAATTGGCATGACAGCGCCCGGTTTAGCGCGGTGGACGGCTCGCCGACCAGGCCGTCGCGAGGGGGCTGGTCACGCGTCAACCCGGTCACCGGTCACGAGGAGTTTCCGCGCATCGACCCCGCCGTGATCTGTCTGGTCCACGACGGGGCTGACCGCGCGGTGCTGGCCCGCCAGGCGGTGTGGCCCGAGCGGATGTTCTCGCTGCTGGCCGGATTCGTCGAGGCGGGCGAGTCTTTCGAAACCTGCGTCGCCCGGGAGATCAAGGAGGAAATCGGCCTGCACGTGCGCGAGGTGCGTTACCTGGGCAGCCAGCCGTGGCCGTTTCCCCGTTCGCTCATGGTCGGATTCCACGCGGTGGCCGACCCCGACGAGGGTTTCTCGTTCAACGACGGCGAGATCGCCGAGGCGGCATGGTTCACCCGCGACGAGGTCCGTGCCGCGCTTGCGGCCGGCGACTGGAGCAGCGCCGAGTCTCAGGAATCGAAACTGCTTCTGCCCGGGTCGATTTCGATCGCCCGCGTGATCATCGAATCCTGGGCCGAGATTACCGGCTAGGCGGGTTGAGCCCTAGCCGACTTCGGCGAGCTTGGCTTTCACCTCGGCGGCGCTCGGGTTCGTCAGCGTGGACCCGTCGGCGAACTTCACCGTCGGCACCGTGCGGTTACCGCCGTTGACCGAGCTGACGAATTCCGCCGCCGCCGGGTCCTCTTCGATGTCGATCGCGTCGTAGGGGATCCCATTGGACTTGAGCACCGTCATGAGCCGGTGACAGAAGCCGCACCATGACGTGGTGTAAACGGTAATCGCCGCGTTGGTCATAGCCCGTTAACGTAGCGCGGGGACGATGAATTCCGAAGCGACTCCCAGCGTGGCGATGCACCTGGTTTGTCGGCCATCGCTGCCAAAATGGACGCCATGCCAATGGTCCCCGTGCCGACCATGACCGACCCGTTGACCGCCGGGCTCGACGACGAGCAGCGCGAAGCCGTGCTGGCCCCGCGCGGACCGGTCTGTGTGCTTGCGGGGGCCGGAACGGGCAAGACTCGCACCATCACGCACCGGATCGCCCAGCTCGTCGCGAGTGGCCATGTCGCCGCGGGGCAGGTGCTGGCGGTCACGTTCACCCAGCGGGCGGCGGGGGAGATGCGGTCGCGGTTGCGCACGCTCGACGCCGCCACGCAGAGCGGCTGCGGCGTCGGCGCCGTGCGGGCCCTGACCTTTCACGCCGCCGCGCATCGCCAGCTGCGGTATTTCTGGCCCCGGGTGGTCGGCGGGACCGGCTGGCAGCTGCTGGACAGCAAGTTCGCCGTCGTGGCCCGGGCGGCCAGCCGCAGCAGGCTCAACGTCAGCACCGACGACGTGCGCGACCTGGCCGGTGAGATCGAGTGGGCCAAGGCGTCGCTGATCGGCCCCGAGGAGTACGCCGCCGCGGTGGCCGCCGCGGCCCGGGACATCCCGCTGGACGCCGTGCAGGTCGCGGCCGTCTACTCCGCGTACGAGGCGCTCAAGACCCGCGACGAGGCGGTCACCCTGCTCGACTTCGACGACCTGCTGCTGCACACCGCGGCCGCGATCGAAAACGACGCCGCGGTGGCCGACGAGTTCCGGGATCGCTACCGCTGCTTCGTGGTCGACGAGTATCAGGACGTCACCCCGCTGCAGCAGCGGGTGCTCTCGGCGTGGCTGGGAGACCGCGACGACCTGACCGTGGTCGGCGACGCCAACCAGACCATCTATTCGTTCACCGGGGCCTCGCCGCGCTTCCTGCTCGACTTCTCGCGCCGGTATCCCGACGCCACGGTCGTGCGGCTGGAGCGCGACTATCGGTCCACCCCGCAGGTGGTGTCGCTGGCCAACCAGGTGATCGCCGCGGCCCGCGGCCGCGTCGCCGGCAGCAAGCTGCAATTGTCCGGCCAGCGGGCCCCGGGCCCGGCGCCGTCGTTTCACGAGCATCCCGACGAAACGGCCGAGGCCACCGCGGTGGCGGCATCGATCACCAACCTGATCGAATCCGGCACGGCGCCCGCCGAAATCGCGGTGCTCTACCGGGTCAACGCGCAGTCCGAGGTCTACGAGGAGGCATTGACCGAAGCCGGCATCGCCTACCAGGTTCGCGGCGGCGAGGGATTTTTCAACCGCCAGGAGATCAAGCAGGCGCTGCTGGCCCTGCAGCGCGCGGCCGACCGCGGCTTCGAAAACAGCGAAGATGGACCGCTGCCCGACGTGGTGCGCGCCATCCTGGAACCGCTGGGCCTGACGGCGCAACCGCCGGTGGGAACGCGCGCCAGAGATCGTTGGGAGGCGCTGACCGCGCTGGTCCAGCTGGTGGACGACGAAGTGGCGCACAATCCGCAGCTGGAATTCCCCGGTCTGCTGGCCGAGCTGCGGATGCGGGCCGACGCGCGGCACCCACCGGTGGTGCAGGGCGTGACGCTGGCCTCGCTGCACGCCGCCAAGGGACTCGAATGGGATGCGGTCTTCCTCGTGGGGCTGGCCGACGGCACGCTGCCCATCTCGCACGCGCTGGCGCACGGCGCCGAGAGCGAACCCGTGGAGGAGGAGCGCCGCCTCCTCTACGTCGGAATCACCAGGGCCCGAATGCATTTGGCGCTCAGCTGGGCGCTGGCGCGGAACCCGGGCGGACGCCAGAGCCGCAAGCCGTCGCGGTTCCTCAACGGTATCGCGCCGCAGGCGCGGCCCGATCCCGCGCCGAGCAGATCACGGCGCAACAAGGGCGTCCCCACCCGCTGCCGGATCTGCAACAACGACCTGACCACCCCGGCGGCCGTCATGCTGCGCCGCTGCGAGACGTGTGCGGCCGACATCGACGAGGAACTGTTGCTGCAACTCAAGGCGTGGCGGCTGGATCTCGCGCGGGAACAGAAGGTGCCCCCATACATCGTCTTCAGCGACAACACGCTGATCGCGATCGCCGAGGCGCTGCCCGCCGATGAGGCGGCCCTGGTCGCGATCCCCGGCATCGGCGCACGCAAACTCGAGCAATACGGGCCGGACGTGCTGGGGTTGGTGCGCGCCCGCGGCTAAACACGCAGGTCAGAAAATCGGTTGTCACCGTCGTCGGCTACCATTTACCCTCGAAACACGCATTCTGCTGCCGGCTGAAGGCTGGTAAGCGTCCAAGCGGGAGGAGGTGGCCACGATGATCCACAACACGTTCGGTGTAGCCGTGGCCGGCGCGGTGCTGACCGCGGGGACCTCCCATGCCGCTCACACCGCTACCCAGGCGGCCGCGGTCAAGCATCGCGCCGCCGCCACCGCGACTGACGTGTCCGTGGATCGGGGTCATACGTAAGCGCAACGTAACCCGCCCGATTTTCGCCGAATGGCCACGGACCCGAAGTCACCAGGATCCGTGGCCACACTTGTAGGGTCGACAGCCTCCCTACCTGGTCCGGATCAATCCCAGACATCCACCAGACCAGGAAGCAGGTGAGAAGGACATGTCGGCATCGACAGTCCCCAGACCGCCGCGGCCGGCGTTGCCGTGTCACGCCGGAGATCCCGACCTGTGGTTCGCCGAGACGCCGGCCGACCTCGAGCGCGCCAAGGCGCTGTGCGCGAGCTGCCCGATCCGGCGTCAGTGCCTGACCGCGGCGCTGGAACGCGCCGAACCCTGGGGCGTCTGGGGCGGCGAGATCTTCGAGCGGGGCTCGATCGTGAGCTTCAAACGCCCGCGCGGACGCCCGCGCAAAGACGTTGCCGCTTAGACGACGGCCGCGTCGGGCTCGGCGAAACCCGGGACCAGTTCCTCCGACAGCGCCTTGATCGGCACATGGGCATCCAGCTGGCAGAGGATCGCGGCCACCGACATGATCACCCGCATCGGGATCACGAGCTTGGGCGGCAGGTCCATCTGCCGTGCCGTCCTGATCTGCGACACCGACTTGTCGATCTCGATGGCGCTCATGCGCTGCAGCCACTTCCGGGTGTAGTGGAACACCTCGACCTCGATGGGCTCGACGTACTGGCGCAACATGTCGTCGATGTCGCGCACCGACACCTGCTGGCCCTTCTGGATGAACCCGGCCTTCTCCATCGTCGGCAACAGCAAGTCGTAGTTCTTGTCGCGGGCCAACCGGATGGACATCCCGAGCTCGATCGGCAACCCGCCCGGCAGCGGCGCGACGGCGCCGAAGTCGATCACGCCCATCCGATCGTCGGGCAACAGCATGAAGTTGCCCGGGTGCGCGTCGCCGTGCAGCATCTGCAGCCGGCGCGGCGCGTCGAAGGTGAGCTCGAGCAGCCGGGTGCCGATCAGGTCGCGCTGCTCGGCGGTGCCGTGGCGGATGATCTCGGCCATCGGCACGCCCTGCATCCACTCCTGGACCACCACCTTGGGGGCGCTGGCCACGACATGCGGGATCGCGAAGTGCGGGTGGCCTTCGTAGGCCTTGGCGAACGCGCGCTGGTTGTCGGCTTCCAGCCGGTAGTCGAGTTCCATCTCGGTGCGCTCGATCAGCTCGTCGACCACGCCCTGGACGTCGGCTCCCGGCGCGAGCTGTTTGACCACCCCGACCATCCGCTGCATCGTCTTGAGGTCGGCGCGCAGCGCCTCGTCGGCGCCCGGGTACTGGATCTTGACGGCCACGTCGCGGCCGTCGGACCACACCGCCTTGTGCACCTGGCCGATGCTGGCCGAGGCCACCGGCGTGTCGTCGAACGAACTGAACCGGTCGCGCCACTTGGTGCCGAGTTGCGCGTCGAGCACCCGGTGCACTTTGGCGGCGGGCAGCGGCGGGGCGTCCTTCTGCAGCTTCGTCAACGCCTCGCGGTACGGTTCGCCGTACTCCTCCGGAATCGCGGCCTCCAGCACCGAGAGCGCCTGACCCACCTTCATCGCACCGCCCTTGAGCTCGCCCAGGACGGTGAACAATTGGTGGGCGGCCTTCTCCAGCAACTCGGCCTGGACCTCGTCCTTCGACTTGCCGGTCAGGCGTTTACCGAACCCGAGCGCCGCCCGGCCGGCGAACCCGACCGGAATGGTGGCCAGCTTCGCATTGCGCGCAGCACGGCCGCGTTTGATATCTGACACACCCCCATCATCCATGACGATTCGGGCCCCGCGGTGTTGATCTGGGTAACACCGGCGCTGCGTGTGGGAGATCCGTCAGCACGAGCACAGCGGATGCCTAGTCCACCGGCGCGCGACGATCGCGCCGGCATGCAGATCGAACTCGAGCGTCGCGTTGAGCGCCTGGGGCGGCTCGGGGTCCGGCGCCGCCTGCCCGCGCACGGCCGCGATCACCCGGTTCACCTGACTCAGCGCCAGCGCCGCGGTCGCGAGCAGCGTGGCCCGATCCGCCACGCCAACGGTCTCCCGCAGCTGAGCCGCGATCGCCGGCCACGCGGCGTCGCGGTCGCTGCGATGCAGATCGGCGCAGCCCAGGCAGCTGGTCACGCCGGGGATGACCAGCGGCCCGACCAGCCCGGTGCCGTCGCGCACCCGAACCGCGAGGTGCGGCACTCCCTGTAAGTGCAGGTCGCGCAGCATCCGGGGGTCGGCGACCAGGTAGTCCGACAACACCACCAGGTCGACGGCGTCGGGCGACACGGTCGCGTGCGGCTGGCTGCTGTGCGCAATGCGGGCCCCCGAGCAGCGCAGCGCCTCCACCAGCAGGTCCGACAGCGGGCCGCGACCGTGCACCCGGATCGACGCGGCCCGCCCGCCGGACTGCCGGCGGCCGCGGGTCGCCACACCCGCGCCGACCAGTTGCGCGACGAGGCTGGTCAGACCGTCGGCGTCGGTTAGCCCGCGGTCGGCGGCCTGCCGCTGCAGCTCGGCGATCGGTATCGGTGATCGCATGGACCGCAGTAGCGCGGCCAACTCGGCCGCGGCCAGGCCGTTCGGCGGGCGTACCAGCACGGCCCGGCGCGGGTCCCAGCCGACCTGAACCGCGCCGTCGGGCCGCAGCAGCACTGGCATCGCCGGGTCCAACGCATACAGAGAAGGCGCGGCCCGCGGCATGAGTTCAGACTGTGCCACGCCGGGAGCCAACGGCCGGCTCAGTTATCCACAGAACCGCCGCGCCACCGCGCTGTTGGTCTCCCGCCCCGGCTTCCGCCTCAAGCAGCTCGCAGCCGGATCGCTCGCGTCCGCGCTTCGACGGCCAGAGCGGCGGCTTCGGCGGCTTCGGCTCGCGCCCGGGCTTCGGCGTTCAGCGCGGCGGCTTCGGCGGCTTCGGCTCGGGCCCGCCTTTCGGCGGCCAGCGCGGCGGCTTCGGCGGCTTCTGCTCGCGCCCGCGCCCGCGTCCGTGCTTCAGCAGTCAGAGCGGCGGCTTCGGCGGCTTGCGCCCGGGCGCGGGCTTCGGCGTTCAGAGCGGCGGCTTCGGCCGCTTGTGCTCGGGCGCGGGCTTCGGCGGCCAGCGCTTCGGCTTCGGCTGCTTCCGCTCGGGCCCGGGCCTCGGCGGCCAGCGCGGCGGCTTCGGCTGCTTCCGCTCGGGCCCGCGCTTCGGCGGCCACCGCGGCGGCTTCGGCGGCCTCTGCCCGCCCCCGCGCTCGCGCCCGCGCTTCGGCGGTCAGAGCGTCGGCATCGGCCGCTAGTGCTCGCGCGCGTGTTTCGGCGTTCAGCGCGGCCGCTTCGGCGGCCTCTGCCCGTGCCCGCGCTTCGGCCTTGAGAGCCTCAGCGTTCAGAGCCTCGGCTTCGGCGGCCTCTGCTCGTGCCCGCGCGTCGGCGGTCAGAGCTTCGGCGGTCAGCGCTTCGGCTTCGGCGGTGACGGCTTTGGCTTCGGCGGCGATAGCTTCGGCTTCGGCGGACACGGCTTTGGCCCCGGCGGTGACAGCTTTGGCTTCGGCGGCTTGTGCTCGTGCCCGTGCTTCGGCGGCCAGGGTTTTGGCTTCCGTGGCCAGAGTTTTGGCTTCGGCGGCTTGGGCCCGTGTCCGCTCCTCGGCTTCCAACTCCGCTCGCGCCAGCTTTCGCTCGGCCCCTTTGTACAAATCCATCACGACGAAAGCCATGCCGGCCAGCACGGTCAGCGCCAGCGGCAGCACGAACACGAACAGAAATGGATGCCCGATCAATGCGCCTACGAGGAATATCGCCATCGGCACCACGAGCGCCACGGCGACCCACGGATCGCGATCCAGCCATCTAATAATCGCGCTCGGAGACCGCGTGATCCCTTTCCTTCGCGGAGGTACTGGCACAGCGTCGCCCGGCTCGATGGCAGCGTGTGGGCTCGCGTGCTTGACCACCTTCAGAGCTTCCCACTAGCTGGCGGTGGTCGTCCAGCGCTGCGTGCCGTGTCCTAGGGAGAGCATGGTCCCGCCTCGCTCGCGCGTTGGTCCGCGCGCCTGGCGGTAGCACGTCACCCCGTCGGCAGGGACGTCGGCAGGGACGTCCTAGGTAACGTCAATGCGGTACCAGCCGACTTAACGTCCATGATGCTGAGAAGGCTTATCTGGCTCATTGTTACGAGCTTCTCCTTTGCGTTCATCATGACCGCCGCAGCGGGGCCGGTGGTGTCCGTCGTGGCCTGCGCCGGGGTGTTGATATACGTGCTGGCGGTGGCTCGCGGGGACGCGGCGCACCGCGCCGAGGCAGCGAAAGCCGAGGCAGCAGAAGCCGAAGCAGCGGCAGCAGAAGCAGTCATTGTTGAAGCCGAGGCGGTAATAGCGGCGGCCCGACTACGCCTGCTCGGAGAGGCCGGTTCCTGACCCTAGCGGCCAGCACCGCCGCGGGGGTCTTCAGCGTCGGGGTCCTCGAGCTTGGCGATCGCCTCATCGATGCCGCTGGTGTCCCCGCCGATGACACGGTCGATGAAGCCGGCCGGCTCGTCGAGATCCTCCCCGCTGGGCAGCAGGTCCGGGTGTTGCCAGACGCCGTCGCGGGCGTCCACGCCGGCCGCTTGGGTCAGCCGCTCCCACAGCGCGGCGGCTTCGCGCAGCTTGCGCGGCCGCAGCTCGAGGCCCACCAAAGTGGCGAACGTCTGCTCGGCCGGCCCGCCGCTGGCCCGGCGCCGGCGCAGCGTCTCGGCCAGTGCGGCCGCGCCCGGAATCCGGTCGCCCAGCGCCGCGGTCACCACGACGTGCACCCAGCCCTCGATCAGCGCGAGCAGCGTCTCGAGCCGTTCCAGCGCCTGAGTCTGGGCGGGCGTCGCCTTGGGCTCGAATACGCCTTGGCCGAGCAGGTTTTCGATGGCGGCCGGGTCGGACAGGGTGGCCGGATTGAAGTCGCGCGCCAGCTCCTCGATACCGGTCATGTCGATCTTCATCCCCATGGCGTAGGCCTCCACGGCGCCCAGCAATTGACTGGACAACCACGGCACGTGGCTGAACAGCCGATGGTGTGCGGCCTCCCGTGCGGCCAGGTAGGTCAGGATCTCGCTGCGCGGTTGCTCCAGCCCGGCGGCGAACGATTCGACGGCATCGGGCAGGATCGCGGCGACGCCCTTGGGTCCCAGCGGTAGACCGATTTCAGTCGACGTCAGCACCTCACGGGACAACCGGCCCAACGCCTGTCCCAGCTGCGAGCCGAACGCCATGCCGCCCATCTGCGACATCATCGCCAGCAGGGGGCCGGCCATGCTCTTGGCCTCCTCGGGCAGCGCGGACGCCCACACCGTCGAAATCTGTTGAGCCATCGGGTCGCAGAGCCGCTTCCAGATGTCTAGCGTGTGGTCCACCCAGTCGCTGGGCGTCCAGCCCACCGCCTTAGTTGTGCCCGCGGGCAGCGCGGTGACGCCGTCCAGCCAGGTGTCGGCGAGGTGTACCGCGTCGGCGATCGCCGAGCTCGTCGTCGCCGGGATGGGCGCGACAAACCCGATCGAGCTTGTCGCCACGCGCCGGGCCAGTTCGTAGTTGACCGGACCCGCCGCTTCGCCGCCCTGTGTCATGGTGCCGGCGCTGGAGAACATCTGACCCAGCTGGGTGAAGATCTGCCCCAGGTCGCCCACGTTGAAATCGCCGCTCATGCCGAAGGCGCCCAGCGGGTTGGACGCGCCGGACTCGGGATCGTTCTTCCCGCGCTTCTCGGGGTCGGGGTCATCTCCAGAGGAGAAGCCGAAAGGCAGGTCAGCCATAACTCAACGGTACTCACCGGTCGAAGGGAAAGCGCGGTCTGCGGTCATGCTTACAGCTGAACCCGCCGCGGCAGGGCCCCGATAGTGTAGCGGCGTGAACAGGCGGATTCTGACCTTGATGGTCGCGCTGGTCCCGATCGTGGCCTTCGGTGTGTTGCTCGCGGTGGTGACGGTGCCGTTCGTGTCGCTGGGCCCCGGGCCCACGTTCGACACGCTCGGTGAGGTCGACGGCAAGCAGGTGGTCGCGATCGAGGGCACGCAAACACACCCGACGACCGGTCATCTCAACATGACGACGGTGTCGCAGCGCGACGACCTGACCCTGGGTGAAGCGCTGACCCTGTGGTTGTCGGGGCAGGAACAACTGATCCCGCGCGATCTCGTCTATCCGCCGGGCAAGTCGCGCGAAGACGTGGACAAGGCCAATAACGCCGATTTCAAGCAGTCCGAGGACAGCGCCGCCTACGCCGCGCTGGGATACCTGAAGTACGCGCCCGCGGTGACCGTCGCGACGGTCAACGATCCCGGTCCGTCGGCGGGCAAGCTGAAGGCCGGCGACGCCATCGACGCGGTCAACAACACCCCGGTCGCCAACGTCGAGCAATTCACGGGGTTGATGAAGAACACCAAGCCCGGCCAGGTGGTGACGATCGACTTCCGCCGCAAGAACGAGCCCGCGGGGGTAGCTCAGATCACGCTGGGCACAAACAAAGATCGCGACTACGGCTTCCTGGGTGTCGCGGTGCTCGACGCGCCGTGGGCGCCGTTTGTGGTGGACTTCAACCTCGCCAATGTGGGCGGGCCCTCCGCGGGACTGATGTTCAGTCTGGCGGTCGTCGACAAGCTCACCACCGGTGACTTGGCCGGTTCGACGTTCGTCGCCGGGACCGGCACCATTTCCGCCGACGGCAAGGTCGGCCAGATCGGCGGCATCACCCACAAGATGGTTGCCGCCCACGCGGCCGGCGCCACAGTCTTCTTGGTGCCCGCGAAGAACTGCTACGAGGCGAGTTCGGACAATCCGTCCGGCCTGCGCCTGATCAAGGTCGAGACCCTCAACCAAGCGGTGGACGCGCTGCACGCGATCCAGACGGGGGGTCAGCCGCCGACCTGCTAGGCGAGCCCGGGATCGCACGTCGCGCAATGCGTAGAGTTGTTGTCGCCACATCGAGTCGCCACATCGATCAGGGAGCGTAGCCAGTGGGGATGCGGCCCACCGCCAGAATGCCGAAGCTGACTCGGCGTAGCCGGATTCTGATCTTGATCGCGCTGGGTGTGATCGTTTTGCTGCTCGCGGGTCCCCGAATGATCGACGCCTACGTCGACTGGCTGTGGTTCGGTGAGCTCGGTTACCGGTCGGTGTTCACCACCGTGCTGGTGACGCGCATCGTCGTGTTCCTGGTCGCCGGTCTGCTGGTCGGCGGCATCGTGTTCGCCGGGCTGGCGATCGCCTACCGGACCCGCCCGGTTTTCGTCCCGAGCAACGACAACGATCCGGTGGCGCGGTACCGCACCGTCGTCATGTCGCGGCTGCGACTGGTGGGCATCGGAATTCCGGTGGCGATCGGCCTATTGGCCGGCATCATCGCGCAGAGCTACTGGGTACGGATCCAGCTGTTCCTGCACGGCGGCAACTTCGGCGTCAGGGATCCGCAGTTCGGCAAGGACCTCGGCTTCTACGCGTTCGACCTGCCGTTCTATCGGCTACTGCTCAGCTACATGTTCGTGGCCGTGTTCCTGGCGTTCTTGGCGAACCTGTTGGCGCACTACATCTTCGGCGGCATCCGACTGTCGGGTCGTACCGGCGCCCTGAGCCGCTCGGCGCGCATCCAGCTGGTCAGCCTGGTCGGGATGCTGGTGCTGCTCAAAGCCGTCGCCTACTGGCTGGACCGCTACGAGCTGCTGTCGCACACGCGTGGCGGTAAGCCGTTCACCGGGGCCGGGTACACCGATATCAACGCGGTGTTGCCGGCCAAGCTGATTCTGCTGGCGATCGCGCTCATTTGCGCGGCCGCGGTGTTCTCGGCGATTACCTTGCGGGACTTGCGGATTCCGGCGATCGGCCTGGTGCTGCTGCTGCTGTCGTCGTTGATCGTGGGTGCGGGCTGGCCGTTGATCGTCGAGCAGATCAGCGTGCGACCCAATGCCGCGCAAAAGGAAAGCGAATACATCAGCCGCAGCATCGCCGCGACCCGGCAAGCCTATGGGCTGACGTCCGACGTGGTGAGCTACCGCAACTACACGGGTGACGCGCAAGCCACCGCCCAGCAGGTCGCGTCCGACCGCGCGACCACCTCGAACATCCGGCTGCTCGACCCAACCATCGTCAGCCCGGCATTCACCCAGTTCCAGCAGGGCAAGAACTTCTTCCACTTCCCGGACCAGCTGTCCATCGACCGCTACCTCGACCGCAACGGCGCCCTGCGCGACTACGTCGTCGCGGCCCGGGAACTCAACCCGGACCGGCTGATCGACAACCAACGGGACTGGATCAACCGGCACACCGTCTACACGCACGGCAACGGATTCATCGCGTCGCCGGCCAATACCGTGCGCGGGATCGCCAACGACCCCAACCAGAACGGTGGCTATCCGGAATTTCTGGTCAACGTCGTGGGCGCCAACGGCAGCGTCGTCTCCGACGGGCCGGCGCCCCTGGACCAGCCCCGCATCTACTACGGGCCCGTCATCTCCAACACGTCCGCCGACTACGCGATCGTCGGGCGCAACGGCAACGACCGCGAATACGACTACGAGACTTCCACCGAGACCAAGAACTACACCTACACCGGGCTCGGGGGCGTTCCCATCGGCAGCTGGATATCCCGCAGCGTGTTCGCGGCCAAATTCGCCGAGCGAAACTTCTTGTTCTCCAACGTGATCGGCTCCAACAGCAAGATCCTGTTCAACCGCGACCCGGCGCAGCGGGTCGAGGCGGTCGCGCCGTGGCTGACGACGGACAGCTCGGTGTACCCCGCGATCGTCAACAAGCGACTGGTGTGGATCATCGACGGCTACACCACATTGGACAACTACCCGTACTCCGAACTCACCTCGCTGTCGTCGGCGACGGCCGACTCCACCGAGGTGGCGTTCAACCGGCTGGCGCCCGACAAGCAGGTCTCCTACATCCGAAATTCGGTCAAGGCCACGGTCGATGCCTACGACGGAACCGTGACGCTGTATCAGCAGGACGAGCAGGACCCGGTGCTCAAAGCCTGGATGCGGGTGTTCCCGGGCACGGTCAAACCCAAGAGCGACATCACGGCCGAGCTCGCCGAGCATCTGCGCTATCCCGAGGACCTGTTCAAGGTGCAGCGGATGCTGCTGGCCAAGTATCACGTCAACGACCCGGTGACGTTTTTCTCCACGTCGGACTTCTGGGACGTGCCGCTGGACCCGAATCCGACCGCGAGCAGTTATCAGCCGCCCTATTACATCGTTGCGAAAAACATTGGCAAGAACGACAATTCGTCCTCGTACCAGTTGATCAGCGCGATGAACCGATTCAAGCGCGACTACCTGGCGGCCTACATCAGTGCCAGCTCCGATCCCGCGACGTACGGCAAGATCACCGTGCTGACCATCCCGGGCCAGGTCAACGGTCCCAAGCTGGCCAACAACGCGATCACCACCGACCCGGCGGTGTCGCAGGACCTGGGCGTGATCGGGCGCGACAACCAGAACCGTATCCGGTGGGGCAATTTGCTCACCCTTCCCGTCGGCCAGGGCGGGCTGCTCTACGTCGAACCGGTGTATGCCTCCCCGGGGGCCAGCGACGCCGCCTCGTCGTACCCGCGCCTGATCCGGGTGGCGATGATGTACAACGACAAGATCGGATACGGCCCGACGGTGGGTGACGCGCTGACCGGCCTGTTCGGGCCCGGTGCGGGGGCGGCGGCGACGGGGATCCAACCCACCGAGGGCGGTGCGCCCGCCAACCCACCCGCGAGCCCACCGCCGCCGGCCGGCTCGCCGCCGGCACCGGCGCCACCGCCGGCAGTGGCGGCAGTGCCGCCCTCTCCCGACGGGTCGGTGACGTTGTCGCCGGCCAAGGCCGCCGCGCTGCAGGACATCCAGACGGCGATCGGCGCCGCCCGCGACGCGCAAAAGAAGGGCGACTTCGCCGCCTACGGCGCCGCGCTGCAGCGGCTCGACGACGCCATCAACAAGTACAACGCCACCAAGTAGCTTTCAGGCGTAGGCCGTTCGGAACCTGTCTCGATAGGCTTTCGGGCTGATGCCCAGGTGGCTGACGAAGACCCGTCGCAGCGTTTCGATGCTGCCGAAGCCCGCCATGCCCGCGGTCTCGGTGACGGACCGCCCGGATTCGAGTGCGTTGCGGGCGAAGTCGATTCGGACCAATTCGACATAGCGTGCCGGACTCATCCCCAGCTCGGATTGAAAGAGGCGGGTCAGCTGGCGGGTGCTCAGGAATGCAAGGGCCGCAAGGGATTTCACGCTGTGGTTCGCGCCCGGATCGGCCGCGACCGCATCGATCACCGCGCGCAGCGGCGACTGCGGCGGCGGATCGGCCTCGACCAGCACCGAGAATTGTGATTGGCCGCCGGCGCGTTTGAGGTAGACGACCAGCCACCGGGCCACGTCGCGGACCAGTTCGGTCCCGTGATCCATTTCGACCAACGCCAGCGCCAGATCGATGCCCGCCGAAATCCCGGCCGAGGTGAAGACGTCGCCGTCGCGGACGAAGATCGCGTCCGGCTCGACGGTGACGTCCCGAAAGGCCCGGGCCAACAACCGTGCGTCGTGCCAGTGCGTGGTGGCGCGACGACCGTTGAGCAGGCCCGCCTGCGCGAGGACGAACGATCCCGTGCAAATGGATGCCATCCGTCGGGTTCGCGCCGATAAAACCCTGATCGCCTCGATCAGCTCGGGGTCGATCGGCCGTCGGGGCAGGTTATCGCTGCCGGCGACCAGGACGGTGTCGGCCGACTCGATCGAAGAAAGGGCGTCCGTGACGCCCAAGCGCGTGCCTATCGAGGTCGTCACGTCGCGTCCATCCACCGACGCGATCTTGAGCCGGTAGTCGGCGCCGAACCGGTTGGCCTCGGCGAAGACCTCACCTGCGCCGGCGACGTCCAACATCGTCACGTCGTCGAAGACGACGATCACCACCACCCGCGAATCCGTCACGCAAGCCATTGTGTCGCTTTCTGTGGAGAGGACGGCCCGAACGCCCACGGTCGGGAAGACCGTGCCGCCGCAGACTAACTATCACCGCCACCGAAGGAGACGAGATCATGACCACGTCGATCGAAAGCATCGCCGGCATCCAAATCCCGGATTCGCCGCTGGTGCGCGAGGCCACCGAATTCATTCGCCACGCCGAGGACGACCTGCTGTTCGACCATTCGCGGCGGGTATTCCTCTTCGGCGCGCTGCAGGGCCTGCGCCGCGGACTGCAACCGGACCTGGAGCTGCTCTACCTCGCGGCGATGTTTCACGACCTCGGCCTCACCGAACGCTACCGCAGCTCCACCGTTCGCTTCGAGGTCGACGGCGCCAACGCTGCCCGGGACTTCCTGGTTGGCCACGGCGTCGACAAAGCCGACATCGACAAGGTGTGGCTCGGCATTGCCCTGCACACCACCCCGGGCGTGCCGGAATTCCTCGCGCCCGAAGTCGCCTTGCTCCAAGCCGGCGTGGAAGTCGACGTGGTCGGCGTCGGGCGCGAGCAGTTGTCGCCCGGCGCGCTGGCCGCGGTGACGGCCGCTCACCCGCGGCCACAGTTCAAACAGCGCATCCTGGCGGCGTTCAACGACGGCATGAAGCATCGACCGGAAACCACCTTCGGAACGATGAACGACGACGTGCTGGCGCACTTCGATCCCGCCTTTAGGCGTGTCGATTTCGTCGACAACATCCTCAACAACAGCTGGCCCGAATAGCTGGCCCGAGTAGCGGAAGGGAGCGGACAGATGGATATTCATGAAGCGCTGTACACCACCCGGATGATGCGGCGGTTGCGGCCGGACCCGATACCGCTGGACGTGCAGGCCCGCATCCTCGACGCGGCCGTGCGTGCCCCAAATGGGGGCAACACCCAACGCTGGCACTTCGTCGCCGTCGACGACCCGGCACTCATAGGCGAGTTCGCTCAGCTGTTCCGGCAGGCCCGCGCCCTCGAATACGAGAAGTTCAGGACCGGAACGGGACCGATGGTCGCGCCGGGGCCCGGCCTGGACCCGGCCGCTCACGCCGAGACGATGCGCCGAATCAAAGGCTCGGGGGACTACCTGGCCGACCACTTCGAAGAAGTTCCCCTGCTGCTCTTCGTCTTCGCGATCGACGACCTCGGGGGCGCCAACATCTACCCGGCGATCTGGAGCATCTTGCTCGCGGCCCGTGCCGAGGGCGTCGGCGGTGTCATGACGATGGTGCTCAACAATTTCCGGGACAGGGTGAACGAGTTGCTGGGCGTGCCCGTCGAGGAAGGCTGGAAGATGTCGGCCATGCTGACCCTCGGGTACCCGCGGGGCAAATGGGGTGTGGCAGCCAATCGGCGTCCCGTGCAAGAGGTTTCATCCCGAAACGGCTGGGGCAAGCCGTTCGGTATCGAAGTGCCGCAGCCACTGTGGCCGCCTCTAAGCGAGACGACTACAGGGCCTCAATAGTTGGCCGGAATAGCGGCCGAAGCCTTGCGGCGCAACGGTATTGCGAGGAGCGTGTATCAGATGACGGAGCACAACGAAATCGGGGTCACCGTCGTGCGGCCGGGGGAGGGCGAGCACGTCACCCTTCCCGGGTTCGGCGCGGTGTTCAAGCTGTCCGGCAAGAGCAATGGGGGCGAGGTGTCCATCGTCGAGCATCCATTCGAGGTCGGCTTGCTCACCGCGGCGCACCGGCATACTCGCGAGGATGAGCATTCGTTCGTGTTGGCGGGTGAGATCGGCTTCCGTTCCGACGACAGCGAGGTGGTCCTCGGTCCGGGTGGCTACATCACCAAGCCTCGCGGGCAGATGCACGCCATGTGGAACGCGGGCAGCGAACCCGGTCGCATCGTCGAGATCATCACGCCGGGCGGATTTGAGAACTACTTCCGGGAACTCGGCGAACTGCTCGAAGCGCATGGCTCGGTGGACAAGTCACTTCATGAGCTGCCCGAGTTCGGCGAACTCGCCGAGAAGTACGGGCTGACCTACGGCGACCCGGAATGGATGGACGACATCGCCCGGCGATACGGGCTCAACTCGCCGTCGCACTGACAACGGGGAACGTGCCTGGTCCGCGCGCGATTTGGAGGCGCCACCCGGCGTTCGGTAACCTGGCATTTACCGACGCGGGGTGGAGCAGCTCGGTAGCTCGCTGGGCTCATAACCCAGAGGTCGCAGGTTCGAATCCTGTCCCCGCTACTAACGAAACGGCCCCCGGAGACTTCTCTGGGGGCGTTTTTCATGCCCGATGGTCCGCCGCCTTTCCCTCCCCCAAGGATGGTGTCGCCGGACGTTGCGGGGCGGCTCATCCACCACCGCCATGACCCTGGTCTCTTAGGGTGAACGGATGACCGCCCCGACCGAGGCTGATGGCGGCGGAGGAGAAATTGTGGGTCAACTGGACGACAGGACGGCGCTGGTCATCGGAGGCAACTCGGGCATCGGACTCGCGGCCGCGCAGCGGCTGGCCGCCGAGGGCGCCCACGTGTTCCTCACCGGACGCAACCAGGACACGATCGACGCTGCGGTGGCCTCGATTGGGGCGAACGCGAGCGGCATCCGCGGCCGGGATGTCGCCTTGGCCGTCGCCGCGAGGGGCGGATAGCCGTCTCATAACTGGTCGGCTGGCCGATGACATAATTCCTCTGTGGCAAGGAAGCCGAGGTGGTGGCATGTTCTACAAGACTCAAAAAACGAAGTTCGACTGGCGGTCGACCTTTATAACCGTTCGGGCATGGAGCGACAGCTAGAAGCTTTTATTGTCCACATGTCGATGGGGTGGCTGAAATTACTCCAGTCGCACTTCGAGAAGGTCGGCAAAGACATTTATATCCGTGACAAACGTGGTTGGCGGATTAGGCACCCGGACGATGGAGGGTTCAAACACCGTGGCCTACGAGACCTGAGCGATGAGTTCTTCGATGCACGCGATCCGCGCAAAGCAAGTCTAGCTTTTTTCATGGGACTGCGGAATCAGATAGAGCATCGATATGAACGGGATATCGCTGCGTTGGTGGCCGGGAGGACGCAAGCATATCTTCTAAATTATGAGAAGACACTTGTCGATTTATTTGGCGTAGAGGAGGGGCTAGCGGATGAACTGCGCTTCCCGCTTTTTCTTTCCTCGATTACCGGTGAAGGTGTCGACGCGATCAAGAAGGTTCGCGAACGCGTTCCCAAAGGCGTTCTTGAATGGGTCCAGGATTTCGATACAAGCATTGAGGCTGACGTCGCTTCTGACCAACAGTTTGACTTCAAGGTGTATCTCATACCCTTCAAAGGATCAAAAACCGAGGCCGATGCTGCAATGACCTTTGTGCGGGAAGATGAGCTTACAGACGACCAGAAGGCACTCATGGACCAGGTTCGGACTATTATTCGCGAGAAAAAGGTGCTTGTTGGAGGCGCTGATGAGTTCCTTCCCGGTCAAGTGGTAGAGCAGGTCAATTCTCAGATTGAGCGAGAATTTACTATGCATATGCACACCCAGGCGTGGCGGTATTTCGGCGTGCGTCCCCCGTTGAGTTCGGGAAATCAATACAATACCAAGAGCGAGTTTTGCTATATGAATGACCTCGTTGGCAGGCACGTGTATACACCGGCGTGGGTTGACTACCTCGTCAGGAAGCTGTCTGATCCCGAGGTTTACGATGAGATCGCAGCCCTGAAGTGATACCCGATTACTCAGCAAGCTTGCGCGAATTGTCCATGCGGCGGTTCCGAAGCCTGAATTATCGATAGATCGCGATCGGCCGGGCAACTAGCGCGGGACCGCTAAGTTCAGCTTCGTTGTCGCTCCATTCCAATCCAAAGGACTCCGCCGGCTCACCAAAATTCGCTATTGCCTCCTTGAGAGCATTAATTTCCAGTTGCGTGGGAGGTACCTCACGTGTAAAACGTAAAGCCGGAAGGGAGTCGCCTTCGGCCAAGATTGCGTCGGCCTGGCCGATCAGCGTGAACGTTCCCGCAAGGTCGCCCAGCCCGCCTATCAGAAAGTTCGGATTCAGCGGAATAAAAATTGGTGGGCCGGAGTCGCCCTCTGGAGTTGCTTTCGCGTAAACACCTTGGACGTCGTCGCCCATCATCCACTCCATATTCCGCGCGATTCGCTTGACCTCTTTTAACGCAGCACCTTCGAGGAAGAAAGGGCTGTCCTGCCGGGCGGCTTGCTTAGAATACCACCTGTACATCCGTGTAAGAATCTGGAATGGTACGATTTGGATCTCGGCACGGACTTCGAACGTGTCACCCGCCGTTACATCATCCAATGCGCCCTGTCCCCAGTTTGTGAATGTGCCGATCGCTTCTTTGTCAAGCAGATTCTGATACCACAACTCGAATATCGAGAATCTCGTTCTAACCTTAACGATTTCCTCTTCTAGTTCAGTCGACGATTTCTTGCCGCCCTCGATCGATGCGCCGGAATAACCAACACTTCCACCCAGACCGCCTTCCTTCGACGATCCGATCTTCGAGACAACCTCATCAACTTTCCCTGCCTCCACGGCCGATAATGAGTTGACAACCGTTTCGTCGTCGAGATACTGGAACCCACGGTGAATCCGGCGCTTAGGCTTCTTGTATATGGCCATCGATTGGACCTCCTGCACAGCGGTCTTAGCACAGCATGAAGTTGTGTAGTCGCTGTGCGACGTCACCAGACTACGTGGACTTACGTATGTGTGATTTGGAGCAACATTGAGGTCCCCGCTACCAGCCGAAATGGCCCCCGGAGATTGCCTCCGGGGGCCATTTTCATGGTCACCGTCGCTACGGAGCCTTCCTCAGATCGGCGAGCGAGTTTTTCAGCCCGCTGTCCAGGCGGACCTGTACGGCGGCCACCGCAAGCATCACCGCCGCGGTCACCAAGTGCACCACTGCGTCGGTCGTGTTGTTGGGAAAGCTGAAAACGAAGGCAACCTGATGCGAGAAGAAGGCCCAGATGCCGGGCAGCGCACCGGCGATCGCGGCGAGGATCAGATACAGCACGGACCATGACTTGCGGATCGCGAACACCAGGCCCGGGCCGAATAGGGCCAGGCCGGCGACGGCGTGCCACCCGTTGTAGTCCATACCGAGCAGTTGCACCGTCGGCGCGTTGGGCCCCGTCGCAAAGCTGGGCTCGAGGATGAAGCCGATTACCGCCTGAAGGACATGTAAAACGCAAATGATCAGCAGCCCGATCTGGGCGAAACTCCACCTCACGCCGCACCTCCTTGTGCACGGTGGGGAACAGCCCAAATACTACGCTAGGTAGTAGACGTACGGAAGCCGTCTTACTTCCGGCCGGGAAGCTTCATCACCGTCCGCACGATCGGCAACAGGGACTTTTGCCATAACGTCGCTGGAATGCCAAAGGGCGGATCGAGATTGAACACCCGGGCGGTCGCTATCGTCTGCGATTCCGTGTACTTCAGGAGGCCCTCCGGACCGTGTCTGCGGCCGACGCCGGAGACGCCCATCCCGCCCATCGGGGCGCCGAGGCTGCCCCACGCGAACGCATAGCCCTCGTCGACGTTCACCGTCCCCGACCGCAAGCGGGCCGCGATCTTCTGACCCGCCGCGGGGGAGCTGGCCCAGACGCTGGCGTTGAGTCCGTACTCGGTGTCGTTGGCCTTCTCGACGGCTTCGTCGACGTCGGCAACGGGGTAGATCGACACAACTGGCCCGAACGTCTCGTTGGCCGCGCACTCCATCTCGGGCGTCACGTCGGTCAGCACCGTCGGCTCGTAGAACAGTGGCCCAATGTCGGGTCGAGCTTTGGCGCCCGCAATCACCTTGGCGCCCTTGGCAGTTGCGTCGTTGACGTGGTCGGTGACCGTATCCAGCTGATCCGCGGAGATCAAACTGCCCATGTCGATCGAGAAGTCATATGCGGTGCCCAGCTTCATGTTGCGCACCGCGGCGCCGAACTTGCTGATGAACTCGTCGGCGATGTCCTTCTCGACGTAGATCCGCTCAATGGAGATGCAGAGCTGGCCCGCGTTCGAAAAGCATGCGCGGGTGGCCGCTTTCGCGGCCTTGTCCAGGTTGGCTCCCCGCGCGACGATCATCGCGTTTTTACCCCCGAGTTCGGCCGAGAAGCCGATCAGCCGACGGCCCGCGTGCTCGGCGAGCCGGCTGCCGGTTGCGGACGAGCCGGTGAACATCAGGTAGTCGCAGTTGTCGGTGATTGCGGTGCCGACGACCGAGCCGGGGCCAGGCACGACCGCGTACAGGGCGCGCGGCAGGCCGGCCTGGTACAGCAGCTCGGCACACGCGAGTGCGCAATACGGTGTCTGACTGTCCGGCTTGAGCACCACCCCGTTGCCGGCGATCAGGGCGGGGACCGAGTCGGAGGCCGTGAGCGTCATGGGGTAGTTCCACGGCGAGATCACGCCGACGACGCCCTTCGGCTGATAGCCGACCGTGGTTTTGCCGATTCCCGGGAGCAGCGCCTGCACTTTGCGCGGCTTGAGCAGGTCCGCGGAGACCCTGACGTAGTAGTTCGCGTTCGCCATCAGGTCGACGATCTCCTCCTGCGCCGCCCATCGGGCCTTGCCCGCCTCGGCTTGCAGCAGGTCCATCAAGAACTCACGGTTCGCGACCACCAGGTCGCGATAGCGGCGGATTACCTCAACGCGCTCGCTGACCGGGCGTTTCGCCCAGTCGATCTGTGCCGTGCGAGCCTCGGCGAACGCCGCTTCGACGTCTTCGGCCGTGCCGACCGGGATCGTGGTCAGCGGTTTGCCGGTGAACACCTCTTCGATGGTTTTGGTCTCGCGCGCGGTGACGTCTTTGATCGCCGCCAGCTGACGCAAGCGATCGAAGACCTCGGCTGACGGTGCGGGCATGTCGTTCTCCTCCCAGCAGCAAGGCGGCTGGGTCCAGACTATTCGTCCTCAGAATCGGCGTCGTCGGCCTCGTCGGCCTCGTCAGTGTCGTCGGCGCCGTCCTCGGGCGAATCGACGGATGCGGCTTGTGGGGGTTGTTTGTCCCCTTCGGGCGGCGGTTGTTCAGCGGTGGTCATTGCGTCTCCATCCGGACAGTTGTTCGCGTAGTCAGCTACCCCGGTTTGCGCGCGGAAAACCGAACCGAAGTCCCGTCGTCTGGGCGTTGGGTCGGATAGATCGTCTCGGGAATACCGCCCCGCCGCTACAGCGTTCAAGCCCGCCATGAAGCCTTTCACCGAAGCCGAACGTCAGGAGTTCCTCGCGGCGAAGCACGTGGGGGTGTTGTCCGTCGATGCCGCCGACGGCCGGCCGCCGGCCAGCGTCCCGATCTGGTACGACTACACCCCCGGCGGAGACATCCGGTTCAACACCGGTCCGGGGACCCGCAAGGCCAGGCTCATCGAGCGGGCCGGCGCGGTGACGTTGGTCGTCCAGCGCGAGGAGCCACCGTATCAATATGTGGTCGTCGAGGGCACCATCGTCGAGAACACCTCGCCGGCCCCGCTCGAGGCAAGGGAGGCCATCGCGATCCGTTACCTCGGCGATGAGGGTGGGCGCCAGTTCGTCCGGAGCATGGAGGGTCAGGACAGCGTGTTATTCACCATCCGCCCCGACCGATGGCTCACCGCCGATTTCTCCGACGAGCTCTGAGCGGCCGGGCAACCGTAGGTCCCATAGCAAACAGGCCATGGAGACAAAAGGCGACCAAATCATCGCCCTGAGTTAATGCAAAGGCGTGCGGCTTTCACGTCTTTCGAACATGGGCGCGCCCCCAATCGCGGTTTGATCCGCCACGGGACGGGTATCACCCTGAAGCCCCCATCAGAAAGGCCTCACATGTTGCACTCGGTGATCTTGGCGAGTTCGGACCCGGTTGCCGCGGGAATGATTCTCCGTGGAATCAAGGGCATATTCGTTGCCATCGGCAGTATCATTGCGGCCTTCGTCTGCGCGATCATCGCGGCAACCAAGGGCCGGAACCCTTTGGGTTGGGGAATACTCGGACTGTTCTTCTCCATCCTGACGTTAATCGTCGTCATCGTCATTCCCAGCAAGAAATGACGGCCTTGGCGGCAATTGGCGACCGGTGACCGGTTAGGAATCCGGCGCACCCATCAGCAAATTCGCGCAAGCGGCCCTGACTATTCGACGGGCTGTTCGTCGGGGTCGACGCGCGAATGCGCGGTCATCAACAAATGGTCGAACTCCGATTGGGAGGTCAGCGTCGGGCCGATGGCGCGGAAGTCTTCGGTGATCCGTTCGGCCAGCAGCCGCAGCTTGATGTTGGTTTCCTGCGACAACCACTTCAGTAGATCGAACGCGGCGTCGTCGCCGATGCCGTAGATCAGCATCAGCATCCCCTTGGCCTGTTCGATGCCCGCGCGGTGCTCCGTGATTTCGGCCAGCTTCGCCGTGACCCACTCCTCGCGTTCCCGGTCGGCCACCGGGGAGACATCGACGTAGAAACCGTGGGTGCCGATCACGTCGCCGTGGTCGTCGTGGAGTTGGTCGCCGACCACGACCACGGAGCGCACTTTTCCGCTGGTGTCGACGATGCGATGGCGGGTGCTGAACGCCTTGTGGGTGTGCAGGATCTGGTCGATGGTGGCCGCGACCTGTCCGCGGTCGTCGGGGTGTTTGTGGGAGAGCACCAACTCTGTCGTCGGGGTAACGCTCCCGGGCTCATAGCCGTGCATGCGCTGCACCTGTTCGGACCATTCCCAGCGCTGATCGGCGAAATAGAACCGGAACCAGCCCGCGCGCTGCAGCGACCCGCCGGCGAGCGCCTGTTCGACGGTCTCGTCGTCAGGATTCGAACCCATCGCATCTCCTCGGGGCAGTTCAGGGCTAAACGGACCGCCGTCATGCGCGCATCATCGGGCCCGATCGAGTGGCGGCAGATGCGACGTGCGGTGTCGTGGGATTTGGCGCTACCTCTTGAACGCCGAGGACAGGCTGGATACGTTGCCACACTACCGGTGGCGGTAGCGATGGCGGTGGCCGCCGGCGCGAGTCGCAGGCCGCGCCGGCCAGGCCGCCGCCGCCAGTGATCAGGCGTCGATCACCTCTCGCTTGCCGGCGTTTTCATTGATCGCCTTGTGGCCGTTGCCGTGCGCGACGGAAATCTTGCGCGGCTTGGCCTTTTCGGCGACCGGGATGCGCAGGCTCAGGACGCCCTCGTTGTAGGAGGCCTCGATCCGGTCGGTGTCGAGGTTTTCCCCGAGGACGAGCTGACGGCTGAACACCCCGCGGGATCGCTCCGCGGCCAACATTTCGCGGTTGGGGTCGACGGCCGGTCGCTCGGCACGCACGGTCACCACGTTGCGCTCGATGTCGATGTCCAGCGAGTCGGGGTTGATGCCGGGCATGTCGAACTCGACGACGAATTCCTCGCCCTCGCGCCAGGCATCCATCGGCATCACCGCAGGCCGTGCTGCCGTGCCTAGTACTTGCTGAGCGAAGCGGTCCAGGTCGCGGAACGGGTCGGTACGCATCAGCATGGCGGTCACCTCTCACTCCAATCTGTTGTGATGCGGCTATTACCTATGTCTAATGACATAGATTTGGTATAGCACTATCGACACATCATCGCAAGTGTGGTAAACAGGTTTTCTATCCGAATCAGTTGAGGAGTTGACCAATGGCCGACACGCCTGGTGATACCGGTGGGCCGGCATCCGATCATGGGGTGTACGGCATTTCCGTGGCCGCCGAACTGTCCGGCATCCCGGTACAGTCGCTGCGCCTTTACGAGCGTCACGGGCTGCTGAGCCCGGCGCGAAGCGACGGCGGCACCAGGCGCTACAGCGCCGACGACCTGGCCCGGCTACAGCGCATCAGCGAGCTGGTTGCCTCCGGGGTCAACCTGGCGGGCATCGCCCGCATCCTCAGCCTGGAGGACGACAATGCCGCGCTCTCCGCGGCCAACACGGATCTGCGTTCCACGAATCGCGCCTTGCGGGGCGCCGCGAAGAGATCGAACGACAAAGCGACCTAGGAGTCACAGCTAGGCCGCGACCACCCGGAACTGTTGTGCGTTCGCGTCGACGGGGTCGGGCAGCGTCATGCCCGCTTCGACACCCGACCGCAGATAGTCGATCGCGGCCTCATTGAGACGTTCGCCGGGCACCACCGCGGGGATGCCGGGCGGATACGGGGTGATCAGCTCGGCGGCAACGCGGCCGGCGGCCTTGGCCGCGGGCACCATTTCGGTGGGCCCGAAGAACGCGTCGCGAGGTAGGCAGACGGTCTGAAGTTCCAGCTCCTCCGGCGTGGGCAGCTTGATCGAAGGCGGCGGGTCGAAGTCCTCGGCCGCCTTGCGCCACTTGTGCATCGCGTCCACCAGGCGATCCGCCGTTTGCTTGTCGTCGGCGAACGACATCGTTGCCAAAAGCCGACGGTGATCGCTGAGGCCGAGATCGAGATTGCAGTGCTCGCGCAGCCAGTCGGCGGCTTGGTATCCGGACGTTCCGGTCGCGGAGACATCCATCAACACCTGGGTGATGTCGAGATCGCTCGACGCCTCCTGGCCCAGCAGCTCGTCCTCGAGGACCTCGACGTCGTCGATCTCGTCCAGGCGTGCGCGCAGATAGCCGGCAAGGTCGAGTTCGGCGCCGAGCAGATCGTGGCCGCGCTCGACCATCTGGCGTCGCCAACCGTCGAGCGCGGTGTACACGAGGACGTTCGGGCTGGTGGTCATCAGCAGGTCGGCGCATTTCGAAAGGCGGTGCGGGTCAACCAGATCCCCCTGCAGGTGAAACACGGATCCCTGCTCGAACCCCGCGCCCATCTTGTGGACGCTGACAACGCAGACATCGGCGTCCGCGTCCATCGCCCACGTCGGCAGGTCCTCGTGGAACGGAAGGTGCGCTCCCCAGGCCTCGTCGACTATCAGCGGCTTGCCGCGCTCGTGGCAGGTGTCGGCGATGGCTCCAATGTCGGCGCATGTGCCATACGGGCTCGGGCTGACGATGAGGGCTCCAGCCGCGTCGGGATATTTCTCCCATGCCGCCCGCACCTGCTCCGGTGAGGGCGGATGAGAAAAGTGCCGTTCGGTATCCCACTGCGGGGTGATCCACCTCGGCCGGACGCCGGAGAAGATCAAGCCGCCCACGATCGATTTATGGCAGTCGCGGGTGACGAGCAGCCCACCATCCGCCCCGCCCGCCACGGCCATCGTCGCGGCCCGCACGGACATCGAGCTGCCGCACGTGGAGAAGAAAGCCGCCTCCGCGCCGACGGCGTCGGCCATCAAGTCCTCGGCCCTGGCGAGAAACTTCCCGCGGGACATCCGATCGTCGAGGCCATTGGTGGCGAGCACGTCGTTGCGAAATGGGTCCTTACCCATGACGGCTAGGACGCGCTCGTCGACCCCGGCGCCTTGCCGGTGACCCGGCGGTGTGAAGCCGTAGCGGTTGCTGCGGTGGTAGTCGGCCAGCGCGTCCAACAGTGGTGCTTGCGACTGATCCATGGCGGATCGGGTACCCGGCGTGTGAGGGCGCCAATCGGCGCTCGCCCGCTTGTCAACCGGGACCGGGAGTGACAACTGCTATCCGACGACTTTCCCCCACACGTATTGCGGCAGTACGCATTGCTCGCGGACGGCGAACGCGGAGTTGTCGTCGGGCCGCGCGGTGACTATTGCTGGATGTGCCTGCCGCGCTGGCACGACGGTGCGGTGTTCAATTCCTTGCTCGGCGGCGGCGGCGTGTATGCCGTCGCTCCCGATCTGTCGCGATTCGTCTGGGGCGGCTATTACGAACCGCGGTCGTTGATCTGGCGTTCACGATGGGTCACCACCGACGGGATCGTCGAGTGCCGCGAGGCGCTGGCGCTGCCCACCGACGCGCACACCGCGGTGTTGCTGCGCCGCATCCACGTCATCGACGGGCCTGCGCGAATGCGCATCGCGCTCGACATCCGCGCCGACTTCGGCGCGCACGCAATGTCGGACGTCTCCTGCCACGAAACCGATGGCGGCCGGGTGTGGACCGGGAGGTCGGGACCCCACCGATTCCGTTGGGCGGGAAGCGAAAACGCCGAACTCGCCGAGGACGGTTCGCTGCACGCGGTGCTGGATGTCGCCGCGGGACGCGACCACGACCTGGTTCTCGAGCTTTCCGACCAGGAACTGGACGCGGAACCGGCACGGGCGCAGGACGCCTGGCGAGCCACCGAACATGCCTGGGCGCAAGCGGTTCCGGCGATCAACGACACCCTGGCCGACCGCGACAGCGAGGTCGCGTACGCGGTCCTGCGCGGTTTGACGAGCAGCGGCGGCGGCGGGATGGTCGCCGCGGCGACCACATCGTTGCCGGAACGCGCCGAGCAGGGCCGCAACTACGACTACCGGTACTGCTGGATCCGCGACCAGTGCTATGCGGGGCAGGCGATGGCCGCCGCCGGGGGTTACCCGTTGCTCGATGACGCCGTTCGCTTTGTCAGCGAGCGGGTGCTCGCCGACGGCCCGGGGCTGCGGCCGGCCTATGCGGTCGACGGGAGTCCGCCGCCGCGTGAACGCGATCTTGACCTGCCCGGCTATCCGGGCGCCGCGGTGAAGACCGGCAATTGGGTGGCGGAGCAATTCCAGCTCGATGCCCACGGCGAGGCTCTGCTGCTCTTTGCCGCAGCGGCCCGCCTCGACCGCCTCGACAGCCTGCACTGGGAGGCGGTCCATACGCTGGTGCGCACCATCGAGCAGCGTTGGCGTGAACCCGATGCCGGGATCTGGGAATTGAACGACCGGCGCTGGGCCCATTCCCGCCTGACGTGCGCCGCGGCGCTGCGCAGCATCGGGGCGGTGGCGCCGCCGCGGCTGGGTGCCGAGTGGCAGCACCTGGCCGATCAATTGATCGCCGACGCCGACGCGGATTGCCTGCATCCGTCCGGGAGATGGCAACGGGCACCGGGGGATTCGCGGATCGATGCGGCGCTGGTGCTGCCCGCGATTCGGGGCGCGATCCCGGCGAATGACCCGCGCACCGTCGCCACCCTCGAGGCGGTGCGATCCGACTTGGCCCAGCAGGGCTTCGTGTACCGGTTCCGTCCGGACGACGGGGCGTTGGGGGACGACGAAGGGGCCTTTCTCCTGTGCGGGTTCCTGATGGCGTTGGCGGATCACCAGCAGGGCAACGATCTGCGGGCGGTCCGTTGGTTCGAACGCAGCCGGACGGCCTGCGGGCCGCCCGGATTGTTCGCCGAGGAATTCGACGTCCAACAGCGTCAGCTGCGCGGGAACCTCCCGCAGGCCTTCGTCCATGCGTTGCTGTTCGAAACCGCGCATCGTCTCGCGGGTCGTGGGCTCGGCGAAGACGGTTCATGAAGCCAGCACCGGGTATCCGGCCTGCTGGAGTCGCCGATCCGAGCGGCCCTGAAGGAGTTGCAATGAGAGACGTCACGCAGGCCGGTGCCGAGAACGCGGCCGAGGACGTGGCCGACGCCGCACGGCACGAAGCCGCCGCCTACCGCGGCGACAATCCGCGCCCGCTGGCGGGGTATCTGGCCGTTTTGGGCATATACGGCGCGGTGGTGGCCGTCGCGGCGGTATGCGCGGCACTCACCGGCCGCACGTTGCCGCCGCGCTGGCGCGTGCAGGACCTGGTCACGGTGACGCTGGGCACCCACAAGCTTTCCCGAATCCTGTCCAAGGACGCGGTGACGAGCCCGTTGCGGGCACCGTTCACTCATTACACGGGCACCGCCGGCCCGGCGGAGGTCAATGAGGAAGTCCGGCAGGACAGCCAGTTGCGGCACAGCCTGGGGGAGCTGTTGACCTGCCCGTTCTGCCTGGACATGTGGGTCGTCACCGCGTTTGCCATCGGATTGATCTTCGCGCCCAGGCTCACCCGCCTGATCGCCGGCAGCTTCTCCGCGCTGGCCGGCGCCGATTTTCTGCAGCTTGCCTACGCGATGGCGCAACAATCAGCGGAAGGCTAGGCGGCACAAGGCATTTCGGCACACGTGTCGAACAGTGTCGAACCGGGTCACTCCTGAACATCGAAGAACGATTCGCCGTCCTCCGGCGTCCCGCTGACCTGGCCGCGGTCGCGACCGTGGGCGTCAGGGTCGACGTCGTCCAACTCATCGCGCTCCGATAGGTCGTCGCGTGGCCTTTCTGAAGTCTCTGCGGCGAGCTTCTCGTCGAGAGACTCGCTCTCGTCAGCCTTGACCCACGTGTCGGGCGGATCGACCACGGTGTCACCGTCGTCGTTGCGTACCTCGTCGGAGTCCAGGCTCTCGGACTGCTCCAGCATGTCGTCGTCGAAGTCGTTTCCCACGAACTGCCGATTGCCCGTCGCCGTGCGAATTAAACGGGCGAGTTAAACGGCCCCAGTTAAACGGCGGGTCAGCTCGTCTTGGGCATCGGGATGCCTTCGCTGGCCGCGAACTGCGCGTCCTGCAGGGAAGGCAATCCGAACGACACCACCGAGCGGTCGAACATCGTGTCGGTCAGGTACGCCAGCGACACCGCCCACCGGTTGAGTAGCCGTGGGATCGCATACAGGTGGTATGCGCGAGTCACGGCCTTGGCGGGCAATCCCGACAGTTGCACATTGAGCGGATTGGCCACGGCATACCGGGGTCCCAGGTCGACGACTAGCCCCAGGTTGCCGTGCTTGTATTGCTTGGGATTGCCGTAGCCGAGGCTGGCGGCCACGTTGCGGGCGAGCACCTTGCCCTGTCGGGTCGCGTGCTGTGCGGTGGGCGGGGTGATCTTGCCGGGTTGCGTCAGGTCGGGAACCGCCGCGGCATCACCGGCCGCGAAGACGCCGTCGTGCTCGGGCACCTGGAGGTCCGCCTGAACTTTGACCCTGCCCTTCTCCGTCGGCAATCCGAGCTCCTGGATCAACGGCGCGCCGGTCACCCCGGTCACCCACGCGATCGTGCGTGTGTCGATGCGCGAATCATCGCTGAGCACAACGTGATCCGCGTGTGCTTCCTTCAGCGTCATGCCCAGCCGAACATCGATGCCGCGTTTGCGAAGCACCTTGAGGGCGGCGTCGCCGAGTCTCTTGCCCACCTCCGGCATCACCTGCTCGGCCGTATCGAGCAACAGAAACTTCACCTCCGCGGCGTCAAAGCCCATCTGTTTGGCCGCGGCGTCCGCTAGGGCTCGTAGCTGCGCGACCAGTTCGGTGCCCGAATACGACGCGCCGACGACCACGACGGTGCGCCGCGCCGCCGCCACTTTCGGGTCGTCCTCGAGGCCGGCCAGCTCCAGCTGCTCGATGATGTGGTCCCGCAGGTAGAGGGCCTCGACCGTGGATTTCAATCCCAGCGCGTGGGTCGCGATTCCCGGCACATCGAACAAACGCGTGACCGACCCGGGGGTGAGCACCAGGCGGTCCCAGGACATGTGGTGGGCGCGTTCCTCGGGATCGCGGTAGGTCAGGGTCCGTTGCGCGAAGTCGACACCATCCACCCGGCCGCGCACCGCACGAACGCCTTTGAGCGTGTTGGCCAGCGGCACCGCGACAAAGCGAGCGTCGACGACGCCGCCGGCGACGTCGGGCAGCAGCGGCGTGTAGAGCATGTAGTCGACCGGCGAAATGATGGTGATGTCGACGGGCGCGCGCCGTCTTCGGAGGAGCCGCGCGAGGCGGCGGGCGCAGGTGAATCCGGTGAAGCCGCTGCCGACAATGACGATTGAGGTCATCAACCCGAGTGTAGGGCGGACGCCGGCGAGGGCGGTAGCTGGCACGAAAGCCGTTGGCCACCAAGAGAATACGCGGCAGGGGCCCTGGGAGCCCGGGTCGGCCGCTTCCGGCACTTCGTTTTCTGGATGGCGAACTTCGTTTTCTGCGTAGCCACCCCGCCCAGCGAGGTCCACGATGACATCGTGAACCCGCGGCACTCCCGAGGGGCGAGGGCATGTCCGACAGCAACAACACGGTCGTCGCTCAGTTAGCGGAATTAGTCGCCAGTCTTGACCGGCAAGGGACCGAAACCAGGGCCGGCCTGCGCGAACTCATCGAGAGTGGCACCCAGCACGTGCCGGGGTCACACTACGCGGGGATTACCCTGGCCGAGCGGGGCCACGCGATCACCAACGTGGTGGCCACGCACCGCTACCCGGTGGAGTTGGACGAAATCCAGAACCAATTCGGCGAAGGCCCGTGCGTCGCCGCCGCTTGGCAGCACCACGTCATGCATGTTGCAGACTTGGCCGTCGACGAGCGTTGGCCGCGCTATCAGAAGTATGCGCTCGCGAACACACCGATCCGGTCGATCCTGTCGTTCGAATTGTTCGACGGCCACGACATGACGGCGGCGCTGAACTTCTTCGCCCACCATCCGCACGCGTTCACCGACGAATCAATCGAACTCGGCGGCATTTTCGCCACGCACGTCGCGTTGGCGTGGTCGATGATGCGGCGCCAGGATCAGTTCCGCAGCGCCCTGGCGTCGCGCGACATCATCGGTCAGGCCAAGGGGGTCATCATGGAACGCTTCAACCTGGATGCCGTCGAAGCCTTCGATCTGCTCGCCCGGCTCTCACAGCAATCCAACACGAAGTTGTTCGATGTCGCCCGGGCACTGATCGAGAACGAGCATCCGATCAAGTGCCTGCAGCACTGATCCAGTTTCGCCCGGCGCGCCGCGGGTAGCCAGCCGTTCATGAAGGCTGTCACTTGGCACGGGAAACGCGACGTGCGCGTGGAATCGGTTCCCGACCCGAAGATCGAGCTGCCCACCGATGCCATCGTCGAGATCACCTCGACCAACATCTGCGGCTCGGATCTGCACCTCTACGAAATCCTCGGGGCCTTCATGAAACCCGGTGACATCCTCGGGCACGAACCGATGGGGGTGGTCCGAGAGGTCGGTGACGAGGTGGACGAGCTGCGGGTCGGCGACCGGATCGTGATCCCGTTCCAGATCTGCTGCGGCAGCTGCTATATGTGCCGCAAGCAACTTTTCACGCAATGCGAAACCACCCAGGTGCGCGACCAGGGCATGGGGGCGGCGCTGTTCGGTTACTCGGAGCTCTACGGCGAAATTCCCGGCGGCCAAGCCGAATTGCTTCGGGTACCCCAGGCGCAGTTCACCCACATCAAAGTCCCTGTGGGACCGCCGGATTCGCGATTCGTCTATCTGTCCGACGTGCTGCCGACGGCTTGGCAGGCGGTGGCCTACGCCGACATCCCGGATGGCGGCACGGTAGCCGTCCTGGGCCTGGGTCCCATCGGGGATATGGCCGCGCGCATCGCCGATTACCTCGGCTACCGGGTGATCGCCGTCGACCTGGTGGCCGAACGTCTGGCCCGCGCCGCCCAGCGCGGCATCCACACCCTCGATCTGGGGCGGCTCGACTCGTCGCTGGGGGATGCGATTCGGGACCTGACCGACGGGCGCGGCGCCGACTCGGTGATCGACGCCGTGGGCATGGAGTCGCACGGTTCCCCGGCCGCCAAGCTGGCCCAGCAGGCGACCGGTGTGTTGCCCGATGCGGTGGCCAAGCGGCTGATGCAAACCGCGGGAGTGGACCGGCTCAACGCGCTCTACTCCGCGATCGACGCCGTCCGGCGCGGCGGAACCATCTCGCTGATCGGCGTCTACGGCGGGATGGCCGACCCGCTGCCGATGCTCACCCTCTTCGACAAGCAAGTGACGCTGCGGATGGGTCAGGCCAACGTGAAGAGGTGGGTCGACGACATCATGCCGCTGCTTACCGACGACGACCCACTCGGCGTCGACACCTTCGCCACCCACGTGCTGCCCCTCGACGAGGCGCCGCACGGCTACGAGATCTTCCAGAAAAAGCAGGATGGGGCCGTGAAGGTGGTGCTCAGGCCGTAATACATTGTCCGCCAAGCGGTTTCGGACTCGTGTTTGACCACCTCACCGCTCGGGTATCAAGTGCGCCATGACCGCAGCACCCTCCGCCCCCACGCCCACCGGTGAATTGTGGCCGGGCAAGGCGTATCCGCTGGGCGCCACGTACGACGGAGCGGGGGCCAACTTCGCGGTGTTCAGCGAGGTGGCGGAGCAGGTCGAGTTGTGCCTGTTCGACGACCGGGATGTCGAGACACGGATCGCGCTGCCCGAGGTCGACTCGTTCGTCTGGCATGGCTATGTGCCGGGCATCGAGCCGGGCCAGCGCTACGGCTATCGCGTGCACGGTCCGTACCAGCCGGAAGCGGGACTGCGGTGCAATGCGAACAAGCTACTGCTGGACCCGTATTCGAAGGCCATCGACGGCAGCTTCGACTGGAACCAGTCGCTATTCGGCTACGACTTCGGCGACCCCGATAGCCGTAACGACGTCGACTCCGCGTCCAGCATGCCCAAGTCGGTGGTGATCAACCCCTTCTTCGACTGGGGCTACGACCGCCCGCCGGATCACGAGTACGCCGACACCGTCATTTACGAGGCGCACGTCAAGGGCCTGACCGAGACGCACCCGGACATCCCCGAACAGATCCGCGGCACCTACGCCGCGGTGGCCTACCCGGCGATCATCGAGCACCTCAAGAGCATCGGCGTCACCGCGATCGAGCTGATGCCGGTGCACCATTTCGCCAACGACTCCACCCTGATCGAGAAGGGCCTCAACAATTACTGGGGCTACAACACGATCGGCTTCTTCGCACCGGACACGAAGTATTCCAGCGCCGCCTCGCCGGGCGGGCAGGTGCAGGAGTTCAAGGCGATGGTCCGCGATCTGCATGAGGCGGGGATCGAGGTCATCCTCGATGTCGTCTACAACCACACCGCGGAGGGCAACCACCTGGGCCCGACCCTGTCGATGCGTGGGGTCGACAACCCGGCGTACTACCGCCTCGTCGACGACGACAAGCGCTACTACATGGACTACACCGGCACCGGCAACAGCCTCAACGTCGGGCATCCGCACTCGCTTCAGCTGATCATGGATTCGCTGCGCTACTGGGTGACCGAGATGCACGTCGACGGTTTCCGGTTCGACCTCGCCGCGACGCTGGCCCGGGAGTTCTACGACGTCGACCGGCTGGCGGCGTTCTTCGAACTCGTGCAACAGGATCCGACGGTCAGCCAGGTCAAGCTCATCGCCGAACCGTGGGACGTCGGGCCGGGCGGCTACCAGGTGGGCAACTTTCCGCCGCAGTGGACCGAGTGGAACGGCAAGTACCGCGACACCGTCCGGGACTTCTGGCGCGGCGAGCCCGCAACGCTCGACGAATTCGCCTACCGCCTGTCCGGGTCGGCCGACCTCTACGAGCACACCGGGCGCCGGCCCGTCGCCTCGATCAACTTCGTCACCGCGCACGACGGCTTCACGCTGCGCGACCTGGTCTCCTACAACGAGAAGCACAACGAGGCCAACGGCGAGGACAACAACGACGGCGAAAGCCACAACCGGTCGTGGAACTGCGGTGCGGAGGGGCCCACCGACGACGCGCGAATCAACGAACTGCGTTCCCGTCAGCAGCGCAACTTCCTGACCACCCTGCTGTTGTCCCAGGGTGTGCCGATGATCTGCCACGGCGACGAGCTCGGTCGCACGCAGCGTGGCAACAACAACGGCTACTGCCAGGACAACGAGCTGACCTGGATCGATTGGGCCAACGCCGACGCCGGCCTGCTGGAGTTCACCCGCGCGGTGTCGGCCGTCCGTGCGAACCACCCGGTTTTCCGCAGGCGCCGGTTCTTTTCCGGCAAGCCTGTCGGCCGCCGCGGCCAGGACGGCCTGCCCGATATCGCCTGGTTCACCCCCGACGGCGACGAGATGACCGACGAGGACTGGGCCGCGAGCTTTGCCAAGTCGTTGGCGGTGTTCCTCAACGGCGACGGCATACCCGACCGCGATGCCCGGGGTCAGCGCGTGTTCGACGACTCGTTCTTGCTGTGTTTCAATGCCCACTGGGAGTCGATCGAATTCACCCTTCCGCCAAAGGAATTCGGCTGTGCGTGGCGCCTGGCGGTGTACACCGGGCCCGAGGAGGAGACGCCCGCGGAGGAAGTGCCCGGGGGAGGCACGCTCACCGTGGACGCGCACACCGCCGTGGTGCTGCGCGCCGAGCGGGAACCCCCGGTGGCCTGAACCCACGCTGATACGCTGTGCGTGCATCGGCTGCGTTACAGAAGTGGGTGAATATGTCAAGGACAGTGGTGGTCGGCGCCTCGAGTGGACTCGGGCGCTGCATAGGCGTTGGCCTGGCGCAACGGGGTGATCAAGTCGCGCTGCTCGCCCGGCGCCGGGAGCGCATCGAGGCCGCCGCGAAGGAGGCGGGGTCGGGCGCGATCGCCGTCGAATGCGACGTCACCGACGAGGCTTCCTGCCGTTCGGCGATCGCCGGTGTCGCGGACGCGTTCGGCGGCATCGACAACCTCGTGTACACACCCGCCATCGGCCCGCTCGTCCGCATGGTCGATACCGATGCCGAGACGTGGCGGCGCGTCTTCGACACCAACGTGATCGGTGCCGCGCTGGTCACGGCGGCGGCGATGCCGCACCTGACCGAGTCGACGGGCAAGGTGGTCTACCTGGCCTCCGACGCCGGCACCTTCGGGCCGCCCTGGCCGGGGCTCGGCGCCTACGGCGTCAGCAAGGCGGCCCTCGAACGATTGGTGGAGGCCTGGCGGGCCGAACACCCCGACGTCGGATTCACCAACCTGATCGTGGGGGAGTGCGGCGGCGGCGACGGCGACGCGGCGACGGGAATGACGACCGGCTGGGACATGGACCTCGCCTTGAAGGCCGCCCCGCTGTGGGCCGCGCGCGGCTGCATGCCTGGCAAGCTGATGCCGGTCGAGGACCTCATCGACGTGGTGCACACGATCCTGCGCACCAACGCGACGACGTCGATGCCGCTGGTGGTGGCGCGTGGCGCCCCGGCCAGCCCGCCGGCGTTCGCGGAAACGGCGCCGTCCTGACCCGTCCTACACCCCCAACTTTTCGCGGGCCTTGTCGAGCAGAAATCGCCCGTTCGACACCGGCCGGAACGCGCGCGCCGCGTCGGTGAGGGCGTCGCGGGAATCCGGGGGCAGCTCGATGTCGGCGGCGGCGACGTTGAACTCGAGCTGCTCGACGCTGGAGGCGCCGGGGATGGCCACGACGCCCGGCAGGCTGATCAGCCAGGCCAGCGCCACCTGCGCCGGCCTGGCGCCGACCTGCGCCGCGACGTCGCGCAACGTCTGCATAAGCGGCTCGATGCGGCGCAGGTTCTCGGTGCCGAAGTAGCGGTTCACCGCGCGGACGCCGGCGGGGCGGTTGTCCAGGCCGTACTTGCCGCCCAGCAGCCCCTGCTCCAGCGGTTGGTAGGCGATCACGATGCGGTTCTCGCGCTCGGCGAAGGGCACCAGGTCCTCCAGCGCGCCGGAGTGGGCGAGCGAGAAATGCACCTGGTTGCTGATCACCGGCCGCCCGAGCGCGGCGTCGGCCTTGCGCCAGCGCGCCAGCGAGTAGTTGGAGACGCCGGCCGCGCCGATCTTGCCGTCGTCGAGCAGGTCGCGCATCCCGGGCATGATCACCGAATCGGGGACCACCGGGTTGGGCTGGTGGATCTGGTAGAGCGGGATGCGGTCGAGTCCCAGCCGCTGCGCGCTCGCCCGCTCGCGTTGCTTGATGACGGCGGGGAAGGGGGCCACGGGCATGATCTTGCTGGCCACCGCGACCTTGGCACGCTCGTCGCCGAGCGCCTCGCCCAGGATCCGCTCGCTCTTGCCCAGCCCGTACACCTCGGCGGTGTCGAACAGCGTCACCCCCAGCTCGAGCGCCCGCCGCACGATGTCCCGCGCGGCTCCGGAGGCGTAACTGTCGCCGTAGCCCCACTCGCGCGAGCCGAACTGCCACGTCCCCAGCCCTATCCGGCTGACCCGTCCCACTCCGTCGACGTCGAGATACTTCATGGGTTCACCCTAGGGCTTCGAGCGTGGCCCCTAGCCGGGGATCTTGGTCAGGATGTAGTTGGCGATGCTCACGACCGTCTGCCGAGCCGTGTCGGCGTCGGTGGTGCCGAGGCTGGTTACCTCGAGGTCGACGACGACATTGGCCTTGGCCGCGAGGCCGCGGACGAAGCGCACTTTTAGTCCCTTGGGTGTCAGGTCCATCGTCGTGATGCCGTTGCCGGCGTCGGCGGGGGCGCTCAGGGAAAGGGGATACGACGGCCCGCTGCGATCCGTCACCGTCACGGTTGTCCCGCCGCACTGCCGCCAACCGTCGAGCAGTTTCGCCAGTTGCGATTGCGCGGCGGGCGGATCGGCAAAGGCGGTGACCGCTTGCATGACTTGGGTCGACTTGAGAAAGCTTCGGGTGTCGTCGAATTCGGCCGCGTGGTACCCGCGGATGGCGCCCAGGGGGTAGGCCTCCGGAGCCCCGGGGGTGACGCTTTCCCAGCACTCCGGGCGGTCGATGCTCGCGTCTGTGCCGGACCCGACGGGATGGTCCCAGGTTCGTCCGGCCTCCAGGTTTTCGTCGGCGGTGATCTGCTTGAGGGCGGCGAGATCGGGCAGCAATGCGCCGATGTTGTCCGGCGCTACCGTCGGTCGCGGAGGCGCCTCGCTGGTGGTGGTTGTGGAACTCGCCGGTGCCGCGTTCTGGCGTGACGGGAACGCCGTCAGGGTGGCCCATCCGACGAGGGCGAGGATCGCCGTCGTGATGAACGAATACGACAGCACCACCCCGACCAGGGCGCGGTCACGGCCAAGCTCACCGGTGCGCCGGATTTGCGCCAGCCCCAGGTGCCCCAGAATCGCGCCCGCGGGGGCGAACACGAACGCGAACACCACGGACAGCGTTGCCAAGGCGTTGACGCGGGGCGGGTACGGCGGTTGCGTCGGCGGTGGCGTGAAGATTGGCGGCGGGAAGCCCGGGGGCGGGGCGGGCGGGCCCGTGAACGGGACGCGACCCAGCGGGTCGTACGTAAAAGGGTTGTCCCCGAACGGATCCTGAGGGTCGGTCACCCCAGCTGCCTCCTCAACGCTCCTTAACGCGGCCCGGCTATCCGGTCAGCATGCGATATTGGGCTGCGATCTGTTGATGTGCGGTATCGAGTTGGCGGGCAACGGCTTTGATGGCGTAGCGGCCGGCGGCCGCCAGGCACCAGAAGTGCGGCACCAACCCGCTGGCCCCGGCGACCCTGGTGCAGCGGCTCTGCGGTAGCCCCGGCACCGGTGCGGCGCCTTGCGCCGCGGTCGTCGCCGCCACGGTGTCGCTGTAGTCCTGCGACAGGGTCTGCGCGCTCGCGGCGTCCTTGGCTTGATACACGGTCGTCAGGCTGGTCGACACGAGATCGACACCCGCGGTGGTCAGGGCGGGACCGATTCGCGCCGGGTTGTCTTCCAGATGCAACGCGCCCGCTACCTGGTAGGTGGCCCCAGTCGTGGACGTGCCCTGATCGGGCGGCAGCGGCAGCGTGCGGGCGACCAGCCCGGTGGGATCCCTTGGCAGCGCCGCGAACTGGTCGGCGGAAGTCGGCGAGAACTTGTCGATCAGTGGAATCTCAAGGTCCAGCGTGCGTGCGGCCAGCGGAGCTTCGCAGTCGGCGCCGGCGGCGCACCGCGCGACCTGGACCAGAACATAGGGGCCGTGCGCGGTGAAAACGCTCAGTTCGCGTACGGTCTGGGGGCCTTCCTGGAACGTCAGCAGCGCCGCAGTGGCATCGGGATGGCCGGGGATCGGGACCGCGCGCTCGGGTTCGGTCACGATCGGCGTGGCGCTGGGAACGCGGGGCATCGCCATCGCCTTCCCGTACATCCCTTGGGCGGCAGTCGATGCCGCGGCCGGGCCCGCAAACCGCAGCACCGCGTTGCGCAGCAACATCTGTGAATCCGGGCCCGGGCCTTGGCGCTCGGACATGAACCCGACCACGAAAGGCAGGCCATAGGCGCCGCCCAGGATCGGCGTCCACATCACGTGGGAGAGCTGCTGGTAGTCCTCGATCACTACGGCCGCGCTGCTGGATCCCCGGGTGGACAGCCCCTCGTCGGCCTGCCACGGACCGACCACATAGTCGGCCATGCGCCTGCCCTCGATGAGCCGGCCATCGTGGTCGGACCCGGCATTGCCCAGCGGCGACTGCGGGACGATCGGGTAATTGCCCGGGTCGAGCAGGGACACGTTCACCGATGCCGAAGGGCCCGAAGGCGATTGGGGCGCCGGACGCGCGGTGCCCTCCGTGGTCGTGTGGCTGCAGCCCAGTAGCGCGACGGCGAGCAGTGCCGCCATCGGTTTCCCGTGTTGCAGTTGGCTGGTCCGCATTGGGCTCATCACGTTTTGCAGATCTTCCAGCCGTCCTCGAGTTTCAAAGGCAGGCTGACCGTGCGGCTGCCCAAGGCCTCGTTCTGGGCGTCCATCGTTGCCGTGGCGGTATCGCCGGTGATCGCGACCGAGATGTTTTTGACCGAGGTAAGGCCCGTTTCGGCTCGGCCCTTCTTCACGTAACCCATTACCGGCCCGACGAATTGGGCCCGCATCGCCGAGCACATCAGCTCGGTGTAGGCGTCCCAGTTCTGGGTGTTGTAGGCGTCTTGAAACGCCATGACCGTCTGGCGGATCTGGTCTTCCGCCGAGGGCGATGCGGCGAGCGATGTGGTGGGGGCGGGCGCTGGAGCCGCCACCGGGGTGCCGCCGCCGTGCTGGGCCACGGGGGTGCCGCCGATGACGTTCGAACACGAGGCGGTGACCGCGGCGACGGCCAGCGCGGCCCCCACGGTGGCGAGAATCGACGTGGATGCATTCGATGCAGTCATGGATTCGACCTCTCTGTCACCCCAGTCACTGCCGGGGCACTTTTGCGGCCGTCGCGGTGACGAGCGCGGCGACGTCGGCGCCGCCGCCGGCATGGCACTGGACGATGTCGATGATCACGTTGCCGCGCTCCATCATTCCGTGCTGGCAGGACGCGTTGCCTCCGCGCAGGCCGGCCGAGATCGTCAGCACGCCGGAGGTGGTGAACGGCTGGCCGAATTCCCACACCTGCGGTCCCTCACCGGGCGGGGTGATCGTGACGGGTTTGCCGCCGCACAGCCCCCACTGCTCGCGTTGGGAGATATACGACAACCCGGCCTTGTCCTGGGACGGGAAGGCGATGACGGCCTGGGTGATGCTGTCTTGCCACGCCTTTTGGTACATGGCACGCAACTCCTGCGCGGCCACGCCGGTGTAGGCACTGTTCGCGTAGACCGATTGTTGCGCGGGGGCCCAGGCCGGCAGGCACTGCTGGTTGTCGATCGTCGCGGCGTCGTCGAGCACGACGGCGCCGTCACGCTCGAGGGTGACGGTATCGCCATGTGCGACGCCGGCGATCTCCGCGGTGGTGAGCAGGATCGGGCGTAGCTGCGCGGCGGTGATATCGGTTGCCGGCGGCCCGTCCGCCAAAGCGGGCACGGATCCCTGGAGCCCGGATCCCGTCCGGGAGGCGCCGCCGGGGTTGTCGGTCGAGTCGTTGGGCCAGGCCAGGACGGCGACCGTGCCGACAACGAGCACCACCACCGCGGACAGCGCGAGGGCGATCAGGGTGCGCCGGCGCCGCCGGGCGGGCGGACCCGGCCCGGGGGCCATGGTGCGCGGACCGTTGTGCTCCCATCCCGGTCGTGCCGGAGAGTCGGTTCGCGGATAGGAGCGGACCTCGCGGCTGGGCACGGGCGGCAACGGCGCGCTCACCGTGCGATCGTGCAACGCGGCCGCCGCCGCTTCGGCCAGCGCGCCGGCCGAGGGGAAGCGGGCCGCGGGATCCTTGGCCATCGCGGTGGCAACGACGTGGTCGAGCGCGGCCGGCAGCCAGGGCATCGGCTCGGTGACCCGGGGCGGCGGGGCGAACAGGTGGGCCGCCATCACGCCCGCCACCCCGTTGGTGTCCGGGAACGGCGTCTTGCCCGTCAGCAGCCGAAACATGGTGCAGCCCAGGGAGTAGATGTCGATCCGGCCGTCGATCGGCGAATTCGACAGTACTTCCGGGGCGGCGTAGGCGACGGTCGCCATCACCGAATTCGTCGCGGTCAGGCCGACGTCGTCGAGGGCGCGCGCCACGCCGAAATCGCCGAGCAGGACCCGTTCGCCGGGACCGATGGGCCCCGAAAGCAGAAAGTTCGCGGGCTTGACATCGCGGTGCACCACGTTGCGGGCATGCGCGAAGTCGAGCGCCTTGGCCACCTCAACGAGGATGTGCACGACGCGTTGCGGGCTCATGGTTCCCGCGTGCAGCGCGGCATCGGCGTCGGTGCCGTCGACGAACTGCATCGCAATCCACAGCTGGCCGTCCTCGGTCTGCCCGCGGTTGTACACCGACACGATCTGGGGGTGATCGAGGGCCGCCGCCATGTCGGCCTCCCGGATGAACCGCGCCCGGAAGTCGGGGTCGCGCGACAGCTGGGCCGAGAGCACCTTGAGCGCGATGTGGCGCGGAAGGCCGGGGTCGGCGGCCAGATAGACCGCACCCATCCCGCCCGTGCCCAGCACACGCTCAACGCGGTAGCCGCCCACCACGGATCCCACCGTCAGCATGCAAAACACCCTAAGGTCAACCCCGTTCCGCAGGGGCGTGTCCGGCAATGTTGCGGCAAAACCGGCAGATGGCCAAGTCACCCCGCCAACGCGCTCCCCTCGCCACCCGCCCTCGCCATCGGCCCGTCGGTGAAAAATCCACCGGCACAATGGCTCTCCGCGGCTGCTCAGCGCCGTTTGAGCCGGACGCGGCGGGGTACGCGCGAATCGTGGGCCTTCGTGTCGAGACATGGCCAGAAAGTTGGCATCAAAGCCGGATGTTTCGAGTGCTCAGCCTGGGCGGATATGTCGCTTTTGATTTGCCCAGGGCCGTAACGGGCTTGGGCGTCTTGTTGCTAGTCGGCATCGCCGCGATGCACATCTACGTGTGGACCAGCCAAGACGCGCTGCCGCCGTATTTTCAGGCTTACGCCGCTGTGGTGATCGCGCTGTGCCTGATGTTTGCCGGCAGCCTCGGATACGCACGGAATCCTCGTGTGGCACAGGCAGGTTGGTATTTCGGTAGCCTGCTCGCGTTCGCGGTTCTCGCCGTCGACGTCGGCACCCGGATGGCCAGCCTGCCCGGTCTGGTGGCCGTGACCGGAAGGTGGGACTTCGCGCCGGCGAGCCTGACGCTCGCCTTCGCGGGCGCCTTCATCGCGTTGCACGGATCGGTGCTGCTGGGCATCAACGTCGCCTATCCGCGTCGGCAGCACTGGGAGGACTGAGCGGATGACCGACACAGTGCTCGACTACCCGGCGTGGCTACGCATCGACCATTGGCTCAACGTCCTGTTTCTGACGTTGTTGCTGCGCAGCGGCATCGAGATCCTGTCCACCCATCCCAAGCTGTACTGGCGCGACGACAGCAAGCCCGGGACCGAATGGGCGCGCTTCACCACCAAGAAAATGCCGACCGACAAGCTCTACGACACCCTCGACGAGGAAGAGGACTACAGCTCACTGATCGCGCTGCCCGGCCACAAGAAGCTCGGCATGGGCCGCCATTGGCACTTCGTCTCGGTGATCGGGTGGATCTTGGTGGGGCTTTCCTACTACATCCTGCTGTTCGCCACCGGCCAATGGCACCGCTATTGGCCGTACTCGTGGTCGATTTTCGGGGAGGCGTGGAACGACGTCGTCGCCTATGTGACATTCAACCTGCCGTCGTTGCTGCCCGGCGAACCCCTGGACGCCATCCAGAAACTCACCTACGCCGGTGTCATCTTCCTGCTGGCGCCGTTCCAGATCCTCACGGGCGCGGCGCAATCCCCGGCCATCGAGGCTCGATTCCCCTGGTTCGTGCGGCTCCTCGGCGGACGGCAATGGGCGCGCAGTCTGCATTTCATCGGATTGGTCGCGTTCCTGATCTTCATCGCGGTACACCTGTCGATGATCTTTTTCTGGGGCTGGGGTCAACTCAACGCGGCGATGATCTTTGGTTCGGTACGCAATCTCATGCTGGCAGTCGTGTTGTCGTTCGTGATCATCGGCGTGATCGTCGCCATCCATGTCGCGGCGACGGTCTGGAGTCTGCGTAACCCCGTCCAGGTTCGTCGCATACTCGGCGGGGTGGTCACACGTGCCCGGCTCATCCTGCTGCGCCCGCTGGACTCGCGACAGAACTACCCGGAACGCATGCTGTCGCAGGAGCATCGAGTCAACGGCAAGCCGCCGTGTTCACCCGCCTACAAGGTGATGGCGGTGCACAACTTCGTGGACTGGCGGCTGCGGGTCGGCGGACTCGTCGAACGGCCGGTGACGTTGGACCTGGCCGCGCTGCGCGCCCTGGCCGAACCGGAACGTCAACGCGTGCTGCACAATTGCGTGCAGGGCTGGTCGAGCATCGGTGAGTGGACGGGGGTTTCGCTGGCCTCGGTCGCCGACTTGGTGCGGCCGCTTCCGCAGGCGCGGTACGTGTGTTGTCTGACGATGCAGGACACCGGCCGCGACGAGCCAAGCGCGGAGGGAGAGGGGCAGTTCTACGAGGTGATGGACCTCGAGCTGGCCTACAAGCCGCAAACCATCCTGGCGTATGAGATGAACGGAAAGCCGTTGCCCATCAAGCACGGTGCGCCCCTGCGGCTACGGGTGGAGACCCAGGTGGGCTTCAAGATGGCGAAATGGATCTACCAGATCGAGTTCATCGACGACCATCGCGGCATCGGCTACGGCTTGGGCGGCTGGCGCGAAGACAACGTCCATTACGACAAGGACGTGGAGATCTGACATGAGCACTCCTACGGAAAACGCGGGCGACGACGTTCCACCCGAGCACGTGCGCCCCGAGCTGTTTGCCCTGGACCGCGATTCCCGCGAGCGGGTGCTCGAACAGGTAGCGGCCAAGGGCGGTTATTGCGAATCCTGCGGCGAGAAGAAGTTCGACGTCGGCCACGCTTTGTATCTCGGCTTCCTGTTTCTCGATGAGGACTCCGATGCCTATATGGTTGCGCTGACCTGTCGGAACCCGGAGTGCGCCCAACCGCGAACCGGAATTGTCTTGCCCGAGAAGGGTTTTCTCAGCGAGACCGACGACCGAAGCGCTTGGCCGTTGCGGGCTCGGGCTCGGTGAAATTCGGGTGAGCGAGCCGGAATCGATCGATCAGATGCGATAGCGCGCGCAGCTCGTCGCACAACGCGCGGAATCTGCGCTCGTCGGCGTCGTCGAGCCGGCCCAGCGAACTGTAGTGCACCAGCCGGCGCAGCCGCCCCGCCAGCACCGTGCCCCACCTGATGCTGAAGTCGTAGCGCTGTCCTTCGCTTATCGCCTCTTCGTCGTCCTTTTTGCCGAGTTCCTTGAGCGCCTTGATCTGTCCGCTGATCAATTCGACGTCATCGTCGATCTCGACCGCCGTGCGAGTGGGATTTTGTGTTGCGCTCATCGGTATCTCCTCTACTCACCTACTCACAAATGCGGTTTGGCGATGCTGACCACATACGGCGCATCGGCCAGTGTGAGGTATACGCGGTGCGGCCCGATCGCCATGCCCGACAGGCGTGCCGACTGGACCGCGCCGCCGGGCAGGTGGGCCCGGTAGTCGATGACGCGGATCACGTGAATCTTTCCGTCAGGGAAGCCGGTGAAGCTCGCCGTCTCGAGCACCACCACCTCGTGGTCGGTAGCGGCATAGATCCGGCTGTCGTCGGTGCCGAGTTCTCGGATCGCCGACGGCAGCTTGGCGCTGGCGAGCACATCCAGCCCGTTCTCGCCGTGGCGCGCGTCGATCGCATAAAGCGTGCTGTCGTTGCGACCGGCGACATAGGTGCGTTCGGCGTTGGCGCCGTCGCCCGCCGAAACCGTGGCGTCCATCTGCAAGGAACCCTGTTCCTCGGGGGGTGACGAGGGGCCCTCGTAGTAACGGATTCCCGACGGACCATAGAGGTGGTAGTCGATCTCGCGCCCACGGTTGGCGCCGTCGATGGTGTCCGCGGGGTCGCCGGTGATGCCGGCGGTCGGTAGCTTGTGGTACCCATACTGGTCCACCGGCGTCACCGACTTCCCGTCTGCCGACAGGGCAAGCAAGACCCGCATGCCCGCGTCTTCGGCGAGGTAGGCCGGGGCCGGGCCGGCGTCGAAATCGTCGACTTGGCACAGACTTTCAAGATCGACCTCGGCGACCCGGCCGCGCTCCGGCTGAGGCACGAATACCATGCGGTCGTCTTTCTGACTGATCTGGAGATTGCGCCCCACCGTCATCGGCATGGACAACCGCGTCTTGGCGTCGTGGTCGTGGGCGCTCCCCGTGACCTCGGCCACCCGGTTGTCGTCCGTGAGCGCGACCATGGCGTGCGTCCGATACGACCACACCGGTTGGTGCAACATGGCGCCGACCGACCACAGCAGGACCTCGGGAGCGCTCTCCAGTGTCGTGCCCGGCGTCGAACAACCGGACGCGATCAGCGCCGCGCCGGCGACGGCCAAGCGTCGGAGCAGGCACCTGCGATCGCCCATGTCGATCAAATACCCCGCCTCCGCGCCGCTACACGCCATGACCTGGGACAAGTTTGGTGAATGTGTCGTGGGGTAGCCGCTGAAAGGCGCGCAAACAGCCCGCGCGCCCCAACACGATGATCGGGACGATCAAGGGGAGGACACTATGGCTCCGACTGCCATCACGTCGCCCACCGACGTGGTCGAATTTCTTACCAGCCAACACGAGCGGATCATGTCGCTCTTCGCCAAAACGCTTGCCGCGTCGGGCGAGGCGCGGGAGAAGGCGTTCGTCGAACTCCGTCAACTGCTCGCCGTACACGAAACCGCCGAGGAGGAAATCGTTCATCCCCGGGCGAAACGCAAGATGGCCGACGGGGAGTCGGTGGTCGGCGAGCGGCTGGAGGAAGAGCACGAAGCCAAGACGGTGCTGCAGAAGCTGGAGAAGCTCGACGTGGACAGCGAGGAATTCACCCGCGAGCTCACGGAGCTCCGCGACTCCGTCCTCGAGCACGCGAACCATGAGGAGAACGACGAGTTCGCCAAGCTGGGCGAGGAATTGAGCAGTCGCGAGCTCGAAGCCATGGGCCGTGCCGCCAAGCTCGCCGAGGCGATCGCACCCACCCGGCCGCACGCCGGGGTCGAGTCGCGGGTGGCCAACTTGGTCGCCGGTCCGTTCGCGGCGATGCTGGACCGGGCTCGCGACGCCATCGTCGGTAAGGGCTAGTCGGTAAGGGCTAGTCGGTAAGGGCTAGCCGGGAGTTTTCGGGCGGTCCCGCAGGGGTATGCCCAGGGGCATGACGTCCCTGGGCTACCTCCTGTCCTGCGGCGCTTGAGGCCCAATGAGTACCACGAAGACGACGAGCGCGGCGCGCTACCTGCCCGAGGACCGTCGCCTCGATTCGTTGAAGTCGGCGGCCGAACATTGCCGGGGTTGCACGCTTTTCCAGGACGCGACGCAAACCGTCTTCGGTCACGGGCCCCCCGGAGCGCCGATCATGTTGGTCGGTGAGCAACCGGGCGACCAGGAGGATCGTGCGGGTTTGCCGTTCGTCGGTCCGGCCGGGCGATTGCTCGCCCGGGCGCTCGACGAGGCCGACATCGATCCGGGGATGACATACCAGACCAATGCGGTGAAGCATTTCAAGTTCACCCGCAAGGACGGCAAGCGGCGGATACACCAGAAACCCAGTCGCACCGAGGTTGTCGCGTGCCGACCATGGCTCATCGCGGAGATAGAGGCGCTGGGTCCCCAGATAATCCTGTGTCTCGGGGCGACCGCCGCGCAGGCGCTGATGGGACCGTCGTTTCGGGTCTCCACCGAGCGCGGCCACGTGGTGGCACTTCCCTCGGAGGGTGACCTGGAGTTCGACCCCGAGCCGAGCGTGGTTGCGACCGTGCACCCGTCGGCGGTGCTGCGTGATCGCAGTGACCGGCGCGATGAGGCGTATCGACTATTCGTCGACGATTTGCGCAGCGCGCGGGCCGCTCTCGTGGGCGGCTAGCGCCGCGGCGATGACCTGCGCGAGGTGCATCGGCTTGCGGTCGCTGTCGAGTTCGCGAATCTGGGTGCGGCAACTGAACCCGTCGGCCAGCACCAGCGTTTCGGGATCGGCGTCGCGCAGCGCGGGCATCAGTTTGTCTTCGGCGCACGCGACCGACACGTCGTAGTGACCTTTTTCGAAGCCGAAATTGCCTGCCAGGCCACAACATCCGGCGTCGAGCACGTCGGTGTCCACTCCGGCATCGACGAGCAGCTGCTTGTCGTGGCTGTAACCCAGTATCGCGTGCTGATGGCAGTGCTGCTGAACCACCGCCTGGGCACCGATCTGGGGTGGCTCCCAGTCCGGCGCCTTGCGGGCCAAAAGCTCACCGAGAGTATAGGTTTGCTTAGCCAGCCGGTGCGCATCCTCGTCGCCGAAAAGGAGCTCCGGCAGGTCGGAGCGGAACACCGCGGCGCAGCTGGGTTCCAGCACCACCACCGGTGTGCTCGTCCGCAGCGCCGGCCGTAGTGCCGTAAGAGTCCGGCGCAGAACGCGTTTGGCGATCTTCAGCTGACCCGTGGAGATCCAGGTCAGGCCGCAGCACACGGTTCGCTGCGGAACGTCGACGGTGAAGCCCGCCGATTCCAGCACCGCGACGGCGGCCTGTCCCACCTCGGGTTCGAAGTTGTTGACGAAGCTGTCCGGCCAGAGCACCACCCGTCCGCGTGGCGGCTCACCGGCGCCCGACCGGCGGCGGGAGAACCAACGGGTGAACCTCTCGTCGGCGAAGCGCGGCAGCTCGCGATGCGGGTCGATGCCGCCGGCCTTCTTGACCAGTGTCGAGAGCCCGCGCGCGTGTGTCACGGCATTGAGCGGGCCGGGCGCGGTCGCGGCCAGCCGGGCCCACAGCGGGATCCAACCCATCGAGTAGTGCGCCATCGGCCGCAGCCGACGTCGATAGTGGTGGAACAGGAACTCCGCTTTGTAGGTGGCCATGTCGACGTCGACCGGGCAGTCGCTGCGACAACCCTTACAGGCCAGGCAGAGATCGAGCGCGTCGTGCACCGCGGTGGAGCGCCAGCCGTCGGTGATGATGTCACCCTGCACCATCTCGAACAGCAGCCGGGCCCGGCCGCGGGTGGAGTGCTCCTCCTCCTGGGTCGCACGGTAGCTCGGGCACATCACGCCCGATTCGTGGCCGCGGCACTTGCCGACGCCCACACAGCGCGCGGCGGCGCGGGAGAATCGGTGGTCGTCGTCCGGGTAGGCGAACATGACATCCGGCTCGGCGGGGCGGTAATCGACTCCGAAGCGCAGGTTTTCGTCGAGTTTGTAGGGGTGGACGACCTTGCCGGGGTTCATCCGGTTGTCCGGATCGAACAGCGCTTTGGTCTGCTCGAACGCCCGCACTACACGCTCGCCGAACATGATCGGTAGCAGCTCGCCGCGGGATTGTCCGTCACCGTGTTCGCCGGACAGCGAGCCGCCGTATTTCACGACCAGTCGCGCCGAATCTTCCACGAAGGAACGGTATTTGGCGATGCCCGCGGCGGTGCGTAACACGAACGGGATGCGGGTGTGCACGCAGCCCTGCCCGAAATGCCCGTACAGCGAGGCGGTCCCGTAGTCGTAGCGCTCGAGCAGCTCGCGGAAATCGCGTAGGTAATCGCCGAGCCGCTGCGGCGGCACCGCGGCGTCTTCCCATCCCTCGTGGGTCTCGGGCTCGTTGGGCGGATACGCGGTGGCACCGAGCCCGGCCTCCCGGGCGGCCCAGACTTCCTCCTTGCGGGTCGGGTCGTCCACGACGGTGACGCCGTTGTGCGACACCTTGTGCAACGCGTCGATCATCGACTTGGCCTTGCGGTCCGCGTCGTCCTGGTTGTCGCCGTCGATCTGCACCATCAGCCAGGCGTTGCCGTCGGGCAGCTGGCGCAGCGCCTGCTCGGCCAGCTTCTGTGAATGCTCGAGTTCCACCAGCCGGTGATCCAGACCCTCCAGCGCCGCGGGGTCATGTTCGAGCACGGCCGGCACCGCGTCGGCCGCCGAGGCCACGTCGTCGAAGCCCATGACCACCAGCGCTGTGGCGGCCGGTATGCGAACCAGCTGCAGCTCCGCCCGCAGCACGGTGACCAGGGTGCTCTCCGAACCAACCAGGGCCTTGGCGACGTGAAAGCCGTTCTCCGGCAACAACGAATCGAGGTTGTACCCGGAAACACGCCTCGGGATTTGGGGATAGCGCGACCGGATGTCGTCGGCATATCTTTCGGCGAGTGCCCTGAGGCCGCGGTAGATCTCGGCGCGCCGGCCACCTTCGTCGAGTATCCGGTTGTACTCGTCGTCGTCCGTCTGACCGACCCACATCCGAAGCCCGTCGTAGGTCACCACCTCGAGGCGGCGCACGGAGTCGACCATCTTGCCGTACGCCTGGGCCGAAGAACCGCAGGAGTTGTTGCCGATCATGCCGCCGATCGCGCAGCTGACATGGGTGGACGGTTTCGGGCCCACCATCCAACCCGAGGACTCCAGGTTGTCGTTGAGCACATCGAGCTTGATGCCGGGCTCCACCACCGCGATTCCCGCCTCGGTGTCCACCGAACCGATCCGGGTGCAGTACTTGCTCCAGTCGATGACCACCGCGGCGTTGCAGCTCTGCCCGGCCAGACTGGTGCCGCCGCCACAACCTGCCCGTGTTGTCCCGTGGCGGCGGCACACGTCGATGGTCTTGACCCCGGCCTCCAGGGTGCGCGGCACCACCACGCCGATGGGCACCTGCCGGTAGTTGGACGCATCGGTGGAGTAGGCCGCACGCGAGCCGGGATCGAACCTGATTTCCCCGTCAACCTCGGCGCGGAGGTCAGCGGCCACCGCTTCGAACAGCGTCGGTGTACGGCTCTTCACGGGTTAACTCTTCTTGTGCGGCAGGAACTCTTGTGCCTTGGCTTTGAGGCCCACCTTGACGAAGCCCCGCCGATCTTCGTCGCCACCGAGCACCGCGGCGCTGGCCGCCTTGAACTGTTCCCAGGTGGCGTGCGGCGGGATCGGCGGCATGTCGGGGTCGGTGAAGACGTCCATCACGGTCGGACGGTCGGCCGAGAGCGCGTCCCGCCAGGCGTCCCCGAGCTCCTCGGGATCCTTGACGGACAACGCGTTGAGACCGAGACTGGCCGCAAACGCCGCGAAATCGACATCGGGAAGCGCCTGGGACTCAACGAATTTCGGCGCACCGGCCATGGCGCGCATTTCCCACGTGACCTGGTTTAGGTCGTTGTTGTGCAGGACCGCGACGATCAGGCGCGGATCCTCCCACTCGTGCCAGTACCGTTTGATCGTGATCAGTTCGGCCATGCCGTTCATCTGCATGGCGCCGTCCCCGGCGAACGCGATGACCGGCCGTTGCGGGTGAGCGAATTTTGCGCCGATGGCGTACGGGACACCGGGGCCCATCGTGGCGAGGTTGCCCGAAAGCGAACCCCGCATGTTCCCGCGGAACTTCAGGTTTCGCGCATACCAGTTGGCCGCGGAACCGGAATCCGCCGTGACGATCACGTCGTCGGGCAGCTGGGGGGAAAGCTCCGAGAAAAGCCGCAGCGGGTTGATCGGGTGGGCGCTGACCTTGGCCTCCATGTCCATGGTTTCCCACCACCGGGCCACGTTCGCCTCGATGCCCTCACGCCAGGACCGGTCCTCCTTGCGGCGCAGCTTGGGAATCAGGGCCTGCAGCGCGGATTTCGCGTCGGCGACGATGTTGATCGAATACGGGTAGCGCATCCCGATCATCCGGCCGTCGACGTCGATCTGCACCGCTTTGCACTGCCCGAACTGGGGCATGAATTGGGTGTAGGGGAAGCTGGATCCCACGGTCAGCAAGGCGTCGCAGTCGCGCATGAGCTCATAGCTCGGGCGCGTGCCGAGCAGTCCGATAGCCCCTGTGACCCAGGGCAATTCGTCGGGCAGCACGTCCTTGCCCAGCAGCGCCTTCGCCGCGCCGGCGCCGAGTAGGTCGGCTACTTCGACGAGCTCGTCGCGAGCCTCACGCGCGCCCTGGCCCACCAGCATGGCGACCTTGGTGCCCTCGTTGAGCACCTCGGCCGCGCGTGTGATGGCCTCGTCGTCGGGGGAGATGGCCGGCCATTCGATGCCCAGACTCGAGGGCACCATCTTGAAGGCGTGGCTGGGCGGCGAGTATTCCAGTTCCTGCACATCGGCCGGGATGATCAGGGCGGTCGTCGTGCGCTCGGTCAGCGCGACCCGGATGGCGCGGTCCAGGACGTTGGGCAATTGCTCTGGCACGGTGACCATTTGGACGTAGTCGCTGGCGACGTCTTTGTACAGGCTGAGCAGGTCGACCTCCTGTTGGTAGGACCCGCCCATGGCGCTGCGGTTGGTCTGCCCGACGATGGCGACCACCGGCACGTGGTCGAGTTTGGCGTCGTAGAGGCCGTTGAGCAGATGAATCGCGCCGGGCCCCGACGTGGCCATGCACACCCCGACACGGCCGGTGAATTTCGCGTACCCGACCGCTTCGAAGGCGCTCATCTCCTCGTGGCGCGACTGGATGAACATCGGCTTGTTGTCGGCTCGGCCCCACGCGGCGAGGATTCCGTTGATGCCGTCCCCGGGATAGGCGAAGACGTGCTCAACATTCCACGCCCGCAACCGCTCCAACAGGTAGTCGCTGACCTCTTGCTTGGACATGAATTTCCCTCCTAGTTTCGCTCCTGGTTTCGCGCGCCGGTCAGCGACGCCATCGTCGTAACCTGCGCACCGCCGCCCCGGCCGCGGCGGCAAACGCCGCCGTCGCGGTACCCCCGAGGAGGCCGTGGTGTTGCGAACCCCATAGCTGGAAACTGCGGTTGGTGGATGTGTCGTCGAAAATGCCGTGTGCGCCGTAGTCCCGGCCATCGCTGCCGTCGGCGGGCTCCCACAAGTTGGCCGGCTGGTCGGCCGGGCGGGGATCGTCGGTCTGCTGCGAGTCGAAGCCGGTGCGGGCGAGGTAGCGATCCAGCAGACCCGGCGCTATCGCGTTGGCGGCCAGGGTTCCCACGGTGCTGCCGCCCACCCAATACTCGCGTCGCTGTGGATGATCCGCGGCGTAGAGCACGGCTTGCGCGGGGATCTCGGGCTGGTAGATCGGCGGAACCGGCTGGGCCTGCTTGGGTAAGCGCGACAGGACCCAGGAGAACTGCGGGGTGTTGACCGCCGGCATCTGGACCATGGTGACGCGGACGTTGCTGTGTTCGTGCAGCAGCTCGCATCGCAGCGCCTCGTTGAAGCCCTGCGTCGCGTGTTTGGCACCGCAGTAGGCGCTTTGCAGCGGGATGCCGCGGTAGGCAAGCGCGGAGCCGACCTGCACGATGGTGCCGGCGTCGCGGGGCCTCATCCGCTTCAACGCGGCCATGGTGCAGTACACGAAGCCCAGGTAGGTCACCTCGGTCACGCGCTTGAACTCCGCGGGCGTGATTTCCCAGAACGGGGCAAACACCGAAGTGAATGCGACGTTCACCCAGACGTCTATGGGCCCGAAGGTCCGCTCGACCTCCTCGGCGGCGGCCTCGCACTGCTCCGGGTCGGCGACGTCGGTCGGTATGACGCACGCTTTGCCGCCGGCGGCTTCGACGTCGCGGGCCGCGGCGTTCAGTCCCTTCTCGCCACGCGCGACCAGGCCGACATGCGCGCCCCGCGCTCCGAACGCGGTGGCGGTGGCGCGCCCGATGCCCCCGCTGGCGCCAGTCACCACCACGGTCTGATTCGCGGTCTGATTCGCGCGTGCGCCTTCAGCACTCCCCACGCATCACGTCATACCCGGATTCTTCGCCGTTATGCGTCGCCGATCCGATTTTTTACGATAACGATTGTGTAATTACGTGGCGGCCCGTCGGGTCACGCGCTCTTGGGCAGGGCGGTCAAGCCAGATGCGCTGTCGCCCTTGGCTACTCGGCGAATCAGCGCGCGGGTGGCCCGCTCCAGGATTTCCTGGACGGCCTCTGGTCGGCGGGCGCGAGCGGCGCGAGCGGTCGCCGCGGCGATGGTCTGCCCCTGCCGGTAGCCGGTGACGACGCGCGGATCTACATAGGAGCCGCGGGCAACCGCCGGCGTATTGCCCAGTTCCTCGGCGACCTCCCGCATGACCGCGGCCTCGACGCGCTTGGCCACCCGCTGCGAGACGGCGGGGTCAGCGTCGGCGAACGCCGCCGCGGCCAGTACTGTCCCATGCCAGGTCCGCAGATCCTTGACGGTGTATTCGTCGCCGACGAGCTCCTTGAACCGGGCGTTGAGGTCGTCGGCGCGCACGTCTATCCATCCGGATGCGGTACGGCACACCAGCAATCGCTCGGTTCGCTCGGTCCGGCGCGTCAGTGCCCGCACCGCGCGGACCACCGCGGGGTCCTCGATTTCCAGAGTTCGCCGCACCCCGCTTTTGGCGGGGTAGTCGAATTCGACCGCCTCGCGACGCACCGTGACGTGCTCGCACAGCAGGGTGGCGATTCCATAGGATTCGTTCTCCTCGGCGTACTGCTCACCGCCGGCGCGGAAGTAGCCACGATCAAGGAGGCGCAGCGCGAGCGCCAGCACCCGCTCACGCGTCAGCCCCCGACCCGCGAGGTCCGCGGCGACGCGGTCGCGCCAGGCCGGCAACTGTGTGGACAGTTCCAGGACGCGGTCGAACTTCTCCTCGGCACGTTCCTGCTGCCAGGCCGCGTGGTAGAGGTACTGGCGGCGACCGGCGGCGTCGGTGCCCACGGCCTGTATGTGGCCGTTGGGGTGCGGTGAGATCCACACTTTCTTCCACGCCGGCGGGATCACGAGATCCTTGATCCGCTGCAGGGTGCGCTCGTCGTCCAGCGGCTCGCCATCCGTCCCGAAATAGGCGAAACCCTTGCCGCGGCGCTTGCGCGTGATCCCCGGCTTGCTGAGCTCGCTGCGACGCAGCCGCATTGTGCCTTCCAGTCCTGTTGTCTGGCAGTCCCGTTGTCTGGCAGTCCCGTTGTCTCGCTGGACAATTACCCATCCGGCGAGCGGTTCACACGGGGCTGGTTTTTGGGGCTGGTAACACCCCCCGCGCAGAACGACCCGCCACAGCGGTGGTGGCGGGTCGTTTCTGGGAGCGTCAGCCGGCCATGAACTCCTGGTAGGCAGACTCCAGATTCGGCGGTAGTGCCGTCACGCTGCACTGGCGCTCGGTGTCGCCGATCGGTGCCAGGATCCCGCGCAGGTCGTAGTACTCCTGCGGGTGCGCGGTGAAGTAGTTCCGCAAGTTGGATGCGGCCTGCGCGCGCGGCTGCCCGTAAGCGGCCATGACCACCTGGTTGGCACCCGGATGCCCGGCAAGGTATTGCTGGGCCGAGTCCGTGGCCGAGGAGACGGTGGCGTTGACGCCGGCGGGGCTGCAGTCGGGTGCTGCGGCCGCCGACGGTGCGGCGACGGTGCCCACGACCATGCCCACGGCCATGCCCCCGAGCAGGAAGCCGGCGCTGACACCGGCCACTCTCCGGCGCGTGACCCGGCGCGTGAGGTTGTTGCTGATTTTCATGATCGGTGATTGTCCTTCGAATTCTCGCAGTGATTTCTCGTCGCTTCGATTTTTCGTTGCTTCGCGCGGGCTCCCGAGGCCCGAAATCCAAAGTAGCCGGGGCGACTAGGGCCGGTGCCGAAGCAAAATCAACGCGAATCACTGCGTGCGGCCGGGTGCGTGACTAGACGGACAGATTGATGCTGATGTGCTAAGCGAATGGCCAAACTCTCAGAGAATCCGAGGTCTTCTTAGCGGATCGTGATCTCGATCGTAATAAAGCCGTGACCCGAAATGGCTGTTCTGCTCTGCTTTGCTAGGCGTTGGCCGAACCGTTCGTCACTCCGTCGGTCGCCACGGTGTCCAGCCACGTTTCGATGTCGGGGCCGAGGACCATGGCGTTGTTCGGTGCCAGCAGTGCGCCGCCGGCGAGCGCCGTCAGGGCCGGTGGCACGGTGCGCACGCGACGGCCATCGCCCTGGGATTCGAGCAATTTCGACGTGAGTTCGGGCAGTCGGATGTCTTGCGGTCCGGTGATGGTTCGCGGCGTGCGGGTCTGACCCAGAGCGGCCTCGACCAGCACATCGGCGACGGTGTCGGCGGCGATGGGTTGTATCAGCCAATCCTCGACCAGCACTTCGTCGTCATCGCAGCTCACGGCCGCTGGGTGGGTGGCGAACTCGTGGTACTGCGTGGACTTGACGATCGTCGTCGGCACCGGACCGTTGAGCACGATCTCCTTGGCCGCGCGTTTGGCCACGTAGTAGGGGGATGCATCGAGCGTGGGGTCGTCGATGCCGGCAATCGTCAACGCCACCAGCCGCTGGACTCCCTGCGAGGCGCACGCACCGACCAGGTTGTGCGACGCGGTGGCCAGGGTGTCGATGATGTCGCCGTGATCGCCGTCCGGCACCGGATCGGACACGTCGATCACGACGTCCACTCCCTCCAGCGCCTCGGCCAGACCGCGCCCTGAGATCAGGTCAACTCCGCGGGAACGGGCGAGCTCGACCACCGCGACACCCCGGCCTTTCAGCCTGGCGGTGACGCGGGATCCGGCCGTGCCGGTCGCCCCAACGACAGCAATGTTGGTCGTCTTGTACCCACTCTCGTCAGCTTCCGGGACCCCGCTATACCCGCGATCAGAGCGTTCAAACAACGCTCGGTAGATAAATTTTCGGCCGCTATCCGCCGGAGTGCCAAGCCACGCAACTTGATTCGGTTCGCGCCCGGGTGATTCAGGACACGCATAGGTCGACCAGGCGAAATTGGTTGCGATGCGGGGGGCGCGTTTGGCGGGCCGCGGCGCGGGAAGCCGATATACGCGGACGCGTTGATTAGCCCGGCAGCTAACGCACCGAGGAACCAAAGAACGCCGCGGCGCGTGCCAGCTGATCAGGCCGATCCGCATCCAGATGGGCGAAAGCTCAGCAACCACCGAAAGGGAGGTCGAACCATGGGCGATCACAAGAGCGGAGCACAAGAAGCCGTCAAGGGCGCCGTTGAAGGCGTTAAGGGTAAGGCGAAAGAGGTTGGTGGAACCTTGACCGGCCGCGACGACATCGTCGAAGAGGGTCAGGCGCAGCAAGACAAGGCCGATGCCCAGCGTGATGCCGGCAAGAAGGAAGCCGAAGCCGAATCCGCCCGCGCCGGCGCAAAGGCCGCCGAGGAACGGCAAAAGGAAAATCAATAGTCCGAACGAACGAGAGGCCCGGTTCCGTTGGGGGACCGGGCCTCTTCGTTTTGTGGACCTTCGTTTCGTCAACGGCTGCGTTCAAACGGCTGCGTTTCAAACGGCTGCGTTTCAAACGGTGTTCCCAGGCTATCCCGGCAAAATGAGCATGGGCGACCGGGTGGCGGGCATCGTCGCTTTTCTGCGTGCCGGTTACCCGAGCGGGACGCCCGCCGTGGGTTATGTGCCGCTGCTGGCGCTGCTGCCGCGTCGGGCGTCGGACGACGAGATCCGCTCGGTCATAAGCAAATTCGGGCCCGGACGCCGACCCGTCGAGGCCGATTTCCGGGTCGATGTCGGGGTGGAGATCGCCAGGGTCACCCACGAGATGCCGTTACCGGACGACATCGAGCGCGTCCAACGCGGGCTCACCGCGATCTGAACCGGCGCGGCTGCTCAGGCGTGTTGGCCGTCGACCACTTCGCCGTCGACCACCAAGTCGACCACCAGCGGGCGATGGTCAGAGATCGGCATCAGTTCCGCCTGGGCGGCACCGCCGCGCAAGCGATCGTCGTCGGTAAGGATGTGGTCTAGTTGGCGGCCGGGCGCATCCGCGGGAAATGTGGGGGCCACCGCCAGCGTCCGCATTCCCGACCAACGCCGAACCGCCTGGGGCGTCATGTTCAGGTCTCCCATCAGCAGCCGCGGGCCGGCAAAGCCGCGCAGGTCGTGGATCAGTCGGCGCAGCTGGCGCCGATTCCAGCCGGGTACGAAAGACAAGTGCGTGTTGGCCACCGTCAGAGCGCCGTGCGGGGTGTGCAGCCGTGCGATCACCGCCGCCCGCGGTTCTTCGTCGACGATCATCACCCGCCTGGGGCCCGGCAGGTACATGGGAAAGCGCATTGGAATCCGCGGTAGGCGCAGCACCTGCCAACTGGCGACCGGATACCTTGACAAGAGGGCAATTCCATATGCCGCGGTCCCGGGTTGTTCGCGGCCCGTGGCGGCCATCCAAGTCGCCCCAGGGGTGCCTGAGATAGCGGCGACAAACCGGTGCTCCACCGCTCCCATCGCTTGGGCCGCCGCCGCGGTGAGGTCGGCTCGCTCCGAGCGCGGCTGCTCAAAGTCGACCTCCTGCAACGCCAAGACGTCGGGATCGAGTCGCCGCACGCAGTCGCGTAGCCGCTGCGGATCCACGCCATCGCCGACCGTGCGACCATGCAGGATGTTGAAGGTCGCTACGCGCATAGGTCCTTAGTGCCGTCACCGGCACGGCGGTCCTTGGTGCCGTCACCGGCACGTTGGTCCTTGGTGCCGTCACCGGCACACCGCGCGTTCACCGGAACACCAGTTCCCCGACCGCCAGGAGCCGCGCGAGAACGAATGCCGGCAACACCGGTGCCGAGCCGGCGTTTCCCGCCTCGAGCTGGCTGCGAAAGCAGTGCGCCGCAAGGCGTTTACGACTAAGAGCCCACGCGGGCAGCGGCGCCGCGTACGCCCGATCCCAGGGCACCGCTGAATCGGCCGGGCTGGCCCAGTGCCACATCCAGACCGGATACTCCAGCAGCGGGGTACCCGTGCGCGCACACGCCGCCGCGGCCGCGCGACCTGCCGCCTCGTGGTCGGGGTGCCCGTCGCCGCGCCAGGTGGCGGCACACCACGTTCCGGGCGCGGCGTCGTCGAGGATGTCGACCAGCGTGTCGGTGAGTGCGCCCTCGTGGTCGGCGATACGGCCATCGGGAAGGCCGAGCGATAGCGGCGGAGAGATCCCTAAAACACCGGTCGCCCTGCGCAATTCGTATTTCTGTATCTCTGCCAGGCGAAGCCGTTCGGACCGCGAGGCGTCGGGCCGGACGGCGCCGCCGTCGCTGACCGACACCACCTGGACATTGGTGCCCGAGGCGACCAATTGCGCGATCGTCGCGCCCAGGCCGAGCGTCTCATCGTCGGGATGGGGTGCGACGACGACGAGACCGGGACATCCGGTCAGATCCAGTGGCGGCGGGGCGCCCCGGTCGAGGGCAGCGAGCCAGATTGGCACGGGGGTGCCGCCGCGGGTCAGCGGCCTGGCCGCAAACCGGGTGCAATTGCTTGTCGCAGCGGTCCTCACCGTCGTCCTCACGCTCGTCGTCACTTTGTCCTCACACCGTCCCCCAGCGGTGGTCGCCGGCGAGGCGTCCGAGCTCGGCCAGATCGCGCTCGGCGTGACTCTGTCGGATGTAGATGCTCAAATCGGCCACCCGTTGGGCATGCCGGCCGTCCTGACACAGCGGGCCCGGTCCCAGCGCGCGCCCGGTGCGGGTGATGGCTTCGTCGGCCGCGTGTTCGATGACGCTGCGGACGCGACGGGCGAGCAGTTGCGCGGTGTCGGCCCGGTCGAATGGGTCGTCGTCGATCTGGGCCGCAGCGGCGGCCAGCATTGCGTCGCCGGCCGCCAGTGCGGCGTCCACCGCGCCCAGATGGGCTAATGAGTAAGCATCAGCCGATTTGCTTCCGGCGCAACGGTATAGCGGCTCGGCAACCCGGCGTGCGCCGCCGAGCCAGCACGCCGCCACGCCGATCGCGGCGTGCCAGAACCCGGGGCGGTTCGGGTAGTCACCCGGGTCGCCCACCGCGACGGCGTGCGCGTTGGTGAACTGGACCGGCCGCGTGTCGCTGCCGGCCATCCCGGCGTTCCACCACGTGCTCGGCAGCGCTTTGACGGCATGGTCGGCAACGGCCACCGCGAACAGTCCCCGTCTTCCGTCGTCCAGCCGCGCGGTCACGAGCGCATTGGTGCAGAACCCGGCACCCTGGCACCACACCTTGGTGCCGTTCAGCGCGAATGCGCCGCCGCGGATATTGGTCGCCGTCAGCACCGCATCGGGGGATTCGGCCGCCCAGACGGCCCACAGCTGGCCCGATTCCGGTGGCTTGCCGCCCAATTCGTCCAAAATTGCGACGGCGTCGACGTGGGTCTCGGCGATCCGGGCCGCCGCGATGTCCTCTTCGGCGAGACGCGCCAGGCCTTGCCAGCGCTCAGCGGTACGGCCCGACGCCGGCAGCGGTAACTCAAGTCGTCCCGACTCAAGCCAATGCTGCACCAGGCCCGCAGTCACGCGCGGTCACCCGACGCCGATCTTTGCGCTGACATACCTGGTCGATTGCCCATTCGGCCGACGCTTAAACGACGCTTAAACGACACTTAAACGACGCTCAAAGGGGTTGCGCACGTCAGCCGCCGGGTATCACCTATCCACGATGAAACCCGTTCAGACGGACGCACACGTGTCCGCCGAGTGTGCGCGGTTGCGTGAGGCGCTGCGTGGCGCGGCGTCGGCTCTCAAAGAGAATGGGCCGCGTTTCGCGCTGGCGGGCAGCTACGCGCTGTGGGCATACGGCGCACCTGAACCCAGCCACGATGTGGATCTGGTGGTCACCGAGGACGATGCGGCGACCGCCGCCGCGACCCTCAAAGACGCCGGATTCGCCGTCGAACACCCGCCGGAGGACTGGCTATTCAAGGCCCGCACCGGAAACACGGTCGTGGACGTGTTGCACCGGCTGAACGGCGTTCCGGTGGATCGGGCCACCCTAGACTGCGCCGAGCAGCGCGACGTGTTGGCGATATCGATGCCGGTGCTGCCGCCGACCCTGGTGGTTATCCAGAAATTGCGCGCGCTCAACGAGCACCACTGCGATTTCGCGAAGCTGCTGCCGGCCGTGCGGGCGATCCGCGAACGGTTGGACTGGGATCGCATCAGATCACGGACCGCCGACAACGACTACGCGGTCGCATTCTTGGTGCTGGCCGAGCGGCTGGGGCTGATCGACTGATCTGGCGCCAGGCTCAGTGGTTACGCAGTTTGGCGACCAGCTTGTCTTTCGTCAGGCCCGAATACCCCGAGATGCCAAGCTCTTTGGCTCTCTTCTTCAATTCCGGGACCGTCCAGTCGGCGTAGGATCCGGACTTGCCGCCCTTGCGGCCTACCGAAGACTTACCCCTACTGGCGGCCGCGTTGGAGATCCGCGCGGCCTTCTCCTTGGAGTCACCCTGCTTACGCAGTTCCTGGTACATCTCTTCGTTCTTGATCGACGATCTGGGCACGATAAACCTCCTGTGCTAGGCGGGGACGGGATCCGTCTGCCGTTGCCAGCAGCGGTGTTGGGCGAGGGCTGCGGCGAATTCGTCGACGAACCCCTCGGGAAATTCGTCGGCGGCCGCCGTGGTGGTCACGACGGCCTGGTCGCTGACGACGTTGGTGTCATCGACGTCGGTGTCATCGGCCAGCCGGTTCTCGATGTTGGCGGCGCGGAGTAGGTCGATCCCGGCCCCGAACGCACCCACCGGCTTGAGGTGCTTGTAGGCCTCGACCACGAAGTGCACGGCGTAGCCGTCATTGGCAAGGGTCGACACCGAGCGGGGTCCGCAGGCCACCACGACGGCGTCGTAAAGGACCGACGCCATGGTGGTGAAGGCGCGGTCGACGGGCAACTGGCCGCCGGATCCGCCCTCCAGAGTTCCGCCGGCGATCGGGGCGAGGACTTCAACCATCGCACCGCGCTGCTGCATGAGCTCGATGAAGCGCTGCGTTCCGACGACGTCGACGCCGTCGGCGGCCAGCACCGCGATCTTGCGCGAGGCGATCGTGTCGGGGACGTCGGTCAGTTGGGAAAGTGCCGGCGACTCCGGCACCTCGTCGACCTGCTGGCGCTCCGGCTCGGGAAGCCCGAGCTTCGCCGCCACCTGACCCGCCAGCTCGTGGTCGATGTGGGCGAGTTGGCCCACCACCGCCGAGCGGATGTCGGGCACCTCGACCTTGCCTAGTTCGAAGGCGAACGCCGCCACGATGTGTTCGGCCTCGACCGCAGACATGCTCTTCCAGAACATCCGCGCCTGGCTGTAGTGATTCTCAAAAGACTTGGCGCGCTTGCGCATCGCAGCACCGTCGACCCGCTGGGTGTAGTGGCGGAAGACGTCGTCTTCTACTCTCGAGGCCAGCGCCGGACATCCGCTGCCCAAGGTGTTCTTGTAATAGCTGGACCGCCCCTGTGGGATCGCGTGCTGACCGTAGCCGTCCTGCTGGTTATTGAGCACCTCGGCCACCGGCCGATTGACCGGCAACTGAGCGAAGTTCGGACCGCCGAGACGGATCAGCTGGGTGTCGAGGTAGGAGAAGTTGCGGAACTGCAGCAACGGATCGTTGGTGAAGTCGATCCCCGGTACCACGTTCGCCGTGTGAAACGCCACCTGTTCGGTCTCGGCGAAAAAGTTGTCCGGGTTGCGGTTCAGCACCATCTTGCCCACGGGCCGCACCGGAACCTGTTCCTCGGGAATGATTTTCGTGGCGTCGAGAAGGTCGAAGTCGAACTTGAACTCGTCGGCCTCGGCCACTAGCTGGACACCGAGTTCCCATTCCGGGTACTGGCCCGACTCGATAGCCTCCCAAAGGTCGCGCCGGTTGTAATCGGGGTCCTTGCCTGCCACCTTCTGGCATTCGTCCCAGATCAGCGAGTGCACGCCGAGCCGCGGCTTCCAATGGAACTTCACGAAAGTGCCTTCACCGCTGTCGTTTACCAGTCGGAACGTGTGCACACCGAAGCCCTGCATCATCCGGTAGCTGCGCGGTAGCGCGCGGTCCGACATCAGCCACATGATCGCGTGCAGCGTTTCGGGCTGCAGCGAGACGAAGTCCCACAGCGTGTCGTGCGCCGATTGCGCCTGCGGAATCTCGTTGTGCGGCTCGGGTTTGACGGCGTGCACAAAGTCGGGAAACTTGATGCCGTCCTGGATGAAGAAGACCGGAAAGTTGTTGCCCACCAGGTCGTAATTGCCTTGTGCCGTATAGAATTTGGTGGCGAAGCCGCGCACGTCGCGGACGGTGTCGGCAGATCCCCGCGATCCGGCCACGGTGGAGAAGCGGACGAACACCGGGGTCCTGGTTCCGGGTGTGGTCAGAAATTTCGCCGCGGTGTACTCGGCCAGCCAGTCGTCGTACGGTTCGAAGAAGCCGTACGCGCCGGCACCGCGCGCGTGCACCACCCGCTCCGGTATGCGCTCATGGTCGAAGTGGGTGATCTTCTCCCGGGCGTGGAAATCCTCCAGCAGCGTGGGGCCTCGCTCGCCGACTGTCAGCGAATCATCGGTGCTGTCGACGCGGACGCCCTGCTGAGTGGTCAGGTATCCGGTGTCGCGGCGAACCCGGGACGGTTCCAGATCGCGCTGCTTCGGATCGGGCGTGCCGTCGGTCCCCATAGGTTCCCTCCTGTGTTGCGTCGGCTTGGTCTCGGCTGCTTGGTCTCGGGGTACCACTGATAAACCGGCGCAAACTCCGCACGTCGCGCACCTATCAACCTCCCGCAGGGTTGCCTACCCTGGAGGCGGGTAGTCGAGAGTGGTGATTCAGGCGACCGGCAACAACGGCGACCTTCGTGGGGGCGACCTTCGTGGGGGCGACCTTCGTGGGGTAGTGGCGATCGGTGCATCGGCGGGAGGAGTCGAAGCGCTGTCGAATCTGGCCGCCGGATTGCCGACCGATCTGCCCTACGCGTACTTGATGGCTTTGCACATTCCAGCCGGTGCACCGAGCATCCTGGCGCGCATCGTCGACCGCAGCGGGCCGCTGCCCGCGGCCGCAGCCGAAGATGGGGCGAGTCTGCAGCCGGGACACATCTATGTCGCACAGCCCGACCGGCATCTGCTCGTCGCGGATCACCGCGTGGTGTTGTCGCAGGGCCCGACCGAGAACGGACATCGGCCGGCGATCAATGCTCTATTCCGCTCGGTGGCGGTGGCTTTCGGTCCCCGCGCCGTCGGGATCCTGATGTCTGGTGTGCTCGACGACGGTGTGCTGGGGCTGGCAGCGATCCGCTCGCGCGGCGGTATCACGATCGGCCAGTCACTCGACGACGCACTTTTTCCGGCGCTGCCGACCAAGGCGCGCGAAGCCGGCGTATTGGACGATGAGGCGGCCGCGGCCGACATGGGCGAAATGCTGAAGAAGCTTTCGCAGCGTGAGATCAAGGAGCCGAACATGGAACCCGACGCTCGGATGGAGCTCGAGAACCGCATCGCGATGACGCGCCGATTCTCCACCAACTTCGATACCCAGGAACTGGGCCCGGCATCGGGGTACACGTGCCCGGACTGCAACGGGTCGTTGGTTTCGATCGGCGAGGGTCATTTCCGCTGCCGCGTGGGTCACGCATGGACCCCCGACTCGCTGCTGACCGCCCGCGACAACGAAGTCGAGAACGCGCTGTGGGTCGCGCTGCGCAGCCTCCAGGAAAAGGCGAGGCTGGCCAGGCAACTCGCCGACAGCGTCGGCCATGGACCGCTCCATTCGCGCTATACCGCGCTGGCTGAGGAAACCGAAGGTGCCCTGACGGTGCTCGGCGAGCGGTTATCGGCCAGCGCCCCCCGGCCGGGTGATGTCGGTGACGCCGCGGGCTGAATTCACCGAGCCCATCCGGGTCGACGTGGAACGGCGCGACGACGTGGCGTTCGTGGCGGTCACCGGTTTGCTGGACGGCGCTACGTACCGTGGCTTGCGCGACGCCATCATTAAGGCCGCGCTCGACGAGCCGCGCGCTGTGATCGTCGACGTCGACAACCTGTGGGTGCCGTCCGACTCCGCATGGTCGGCATTCACCAGCGCTCGCTGGCACGTCAGCGTCTGGCCGGACGTGCCGATCCTGTTGGTGTGCGAACCGGAGCGGTCGGTGCGGGCGATCACCGCCACTGGCGTGTCGCGGTATGTTCCCGTGCACCCGACCCGGCAGTCGGCGCTGGACGCCGTCCGCGATCGGTCACTACCCCTGCGGCGGCGGGCGCGCACCCAGCTCCCCGCCACCAGGATCAGCGTCGGCCTTGCCCGCGCGATGGTTACCGATTGGCTCACCAGGTGGAACATGCGTGAGCTGATTCCGACGGCGGCGACGGTAGCGACGGTCTTCGTCGAAAACGTCCTCGCCCACACCGACAGCGCGCCGGTCCTGATCGTCGAGTCCTACAAGGACAGCGTCACGGTTGCGGTCGAGGACGGCAGTGACGAGCAGCCGGCCCGGCACGAGGATCGCGATCGAGGCGCCGACATCGTGTCCGGGCTGGCGATCGTTTCCGCGCTTTGTCGTGCGTGGCGAAGCACCCCGACGGCTTCGGGCAAGACGGTATGGGCCGTCGTCGGTCCCGAAAACAAGTTCTGACGTCGCGAGTAGTGTTCTAGCGGCAGACGCTTTCTTCGAAACGGGACCGAATGGACGGCACCACCGACGAAGCCTTCGAGGCCTTGTTGCGCTACATGCGGGATTCCCGCGGCTTCGACTTCACCGGCTACAAGCGGACGTCGCTGATGCGGCGCGTCCGTCACCGGATGGATCAGGCCGGATACACCTCGTTCGAGGAATACCTCGACGTCCTGCAGGCCAGCTCGGACGAATTCGCGTCGCTGTTCAACACCATCCTCATCAACGTCACCGCGTTCTTCCGGGATCCCGAAGCGTGGGAATTCATCAGCGCCGAGGTCATCCCGCGGATGCTGGCCGAGCGCGGTCCCGACGACCCGATTCGGGTCTGGAGCGCGGGATGCGCGTCCGGGCAGGAGGCCTACACGTTGGCCATGCTGCTGGCCGAGGCGCTGGGTCCCGACGCGTTCCGGCAGCGGGTCAAGATCTACGCCACGGACATCGACGAGGATGCGCTCGCCGAGGCGCGCACCGCCTCCTATGACGCCAGGGCAGTCGAGTCGGTGCCGCAGGATCTGTTGGCGCGCTATTTCGAACAGGTCAATGGCCGCTACATATTTCACAAGGATTTGCGCCGTGCGGTGATATTCGGTCGCAACGACCTCGTCAAGGATGCGCCGATCTCCCGCGTCGACTTGCTGGTATGTCGTAATACATTGATGTACCTCAATGCCGAGACTCAGCGAAACGTCTTGGGGCGCCTGCATTTTGCGCTGGGTCCGCAGGGCACGCTGTTCCTCGGTCACGCCGAGATGCTGCTGAGCCACGGTGACCGGTTCACCCCGCTGAACCTGAAGAACCGGATCTTCCGCAAGGCCGCGGGGACCCACAACGGGATAGAACGCTACGATCCGGCCGCGGCGTTCTACGATCGGCACGGCGAGATGCCGGGCCTGACGACCGTGCGCGACTTGGCCTTTCGGGCCAGCCCGGTTGCGCAGATCGTGGTCACTGGCGAAGACACCGTAGCGATGATCAACCAGCAGGCGGAGAGCGTCTTCGGCCTGTCGGCTCGCGACATCGGCCGGCTGCTGCGTGACCTGGAAGTGTCGTATCGTCCGGTCGAACTGCGGGCCTACGTGGAGCAGGCCAAGGTGGAGCGGCGTTCGGCGCGGATTCCCGACGTCAAATGGCAACGGCCGGGCGCCGAGACGGTGTGGTTCGAGATCCATGTCAACCCGCTCGTCGACGCCGAAAACGGCCTGCTCGGCGTGTCGATCGTGTTCTTCGACGTCACCGCGACGCGCGCGCTGCTGGACAAGGTCGTGCAGACCAACCGCCAGCTCGAGGCGGCCTACGAAGAGCTGCAGTCCACCAACGAGGAGCTGGAGACGACCAACGAGGAATTGCAGTCCACGGTTGAGGAGCTCGAGACGACTAACGAGGAATTGCAGTCCACCAACGAAGAACTCGAGACCATGAACGAGGAGTTGCAGTCCACGAACGACGAACTGCACACCATCAACGAAACGCTGCGCGAACGCAGCGGGGAACTCGACGACGCCAAGAACTTCCTGGATTCGCTGATCAATTCCGTCCAGCTGGGAATGGTCGTGGTGGACCGGGAAATGCGCGTGGTGGTGTGGAACCGCGGCTGCGAGGATCTGTGGGGCCTGCGGGCCGACGAGACGACGGGCTCGAAATTGACCGGGCTGGACATCGGCTTGCCCATCGAAACGGTGCGTCCGCTGATCGGCAACGCGTTTGTCGATTCGGATACCTCGAGTCAGACGGTGGTGGACGCGATCAACCGGCGCGGCCGGCCCGCGCAAGTGAGGGTCACCTGCACACCGTTCCGCTCGCCGGGGGGAGACGTCGGCGGGGCGCTGCTACTGATGGAGGTTGTGGGCTAGCCGCGCCGCTGCGTCAGTGCCCGTATCAGTGCCCGGGTCAGGGCCCCCGTCTCAATGTCCCCATTCCGCGGCCGCGCGTGAGGCGGCTTGGTGCGCCAGTTGTGCACGGCGCAAGGACTCTTGGGCCCTGCGCCGCGCGATGGCCACCGTCTCCGCGCTGGGGCCGAGGCCCGCGGACAGCTCCTCGCGTCTGCGCCGGAGTTCCATCGCACGCAGCCGGGCGGTTTCGGCGCGGGCGGCCGCGCTGTTGGGGGCCTGGATTTCCTGAATTGTTTCGGCAGCGTCGGCGGTCCGGCCGGCAGTGCCGGAACCGCTGAGGCTGCCGCTAGTGGAGCCGCCCGGCAGTGGCGCGCCTCCGACGACGTCGGCCAGGACCCCGCCGATCTCGTGGATCGGCAGCACCAGGTCAGCGCCGGCCTCGGCGGCGGCCATCGGCATCGAGGGGTAGTCGGCGGTGTCGGGGCTCTGCGCGATCACGATGCCGCCGGCTCGCTTCATCGCAGCGGTGCCCACGGCCCCGTCGCGGCCGGAGCCCGACAACACCACCGCTAATCCCCGGGGCCCATACGAGCGCGCCACCGAGGTCAGCAGCACGTCGAAGGGCCGGTCGACCCGCTCCCGCACTTTGTGCAGACAGCAGGAACCGTCGCGCCCCAGCTCCATGTGCATTTCCGGCGGGCACACGACCACCTGCCCCGGTTCGAGCGCCTGCCCGTCGGACGCCCAGCCCACCCGATGCTCCGTTGACCTGGCCAGGATCGTGGGCAGCACGCTCGACGACCCGCCGAGATGCTGCTGCACGACGACGGCCGCGGGAAACTCGGGCGGCAGATCGTGCAGGACTACCGACAACGCGTCCAAGCCACCCGCTGAGGCGAGCAACACCACCAGCTCAACAGCCGTGGCTCGCGTTGTCACCAATCCAGTGTCCACCCGGCGGCGGCCTACGGCAGTCCCCGCGGCGAAGCGCCCCTTTCCGGCCCCTTTCCGGCCCTTTTCCGGCCTCTTTCCGGCCTCTTCCTGCCTGCGGTGTATCCACCATCCGAAGCGCTCGGGCCCGCAGACGAAGTACCGGGCAGGCCGAGTTTCGCCGATACCGCGCGCTGGGTACGGATTTATTGCGTTCATTGCGCGCGTGCTGGCGGGACAGAGCGACCGAAGGGATCCCCGAACCCCGAAGGGAATCTGCGGTGAAGATTGCAATCGTCGGCGGTGACGACTTCGTCGGTGACGACGCCGGGCGGCTGTGCGCGGCGCTTGCGGCCCAGGGGCAGCACGCCTGCACATACGTGCGGCGATCGGATCGGGCATCGGATCGACGCCCTGGAGAGGTCGGCGCCGACCGGCGCTATCGGGCCGTCGGGCTACCGGTCGGCCCCGCGAGCGTGGCCAAAGACGCCGACCTGTTGCCGTTCGTCGGCGAGTGGGCGGCCGAACTCGAGCGGCTATGGTCCGCGGATCGACCAGACATCGTGCACGCATATGGGTGGCTGGGCGGGCTGGCGGCTCAGCTCGCCGCGAGACGACAAGACCTACCGACCGTTCAGACCTTCGGGCCACTGGTGTCGTTTCCGCAATCCGCGCGGTCCGGCGGCGGCAAGCGCAAAGTCACTCGGGTCACTGAGCGCGAACGCATCGAGCCGCTCTTGGCGCGCAATGCGAACTGGGTGACCGTCGAGAGCAGCGCCGACGTCTCCGCGCTGGCCAGGCTACGCCGCAGTCGCGCGCGAGTCTCCGTCCTGGCGAGCGGGGTCGACGTCGAGCAGTACACCTCGGTGGGTCCGGTGCTCGGCCGTACCAATCTGCATCGCGTTCTATGTATGGCGTCGAACCCGTTGCCGGACAACGGATTCGACATCGTGATTGGCGTGATGCCAAGAGTTCCGGGCACCGAGCTTGTGGTCGCGGAGACAGATGCCACCGACCGTGCCGCCGACCGCAACCACACCAAGGCGCGCAACCGTCTCAAACGCCTTGCCGCAGAATTGGGGGTGGCCGATCGCGTGCACTTCGTCGGCACCGTCTCCGGCGACGAGCTACCGATGATGGTGCGATCCGCCGATGTTCTCGTGTGCACACCTCGGCAGCCACCGCGTGCGACCTCGGCTTTAGCGGCCATGGCCAGCGGGGTGGCGGTGGTTGCCTTGCCGGTCGGCGCGTTGATCGACGTGGTTGTGGATTCGGTAACCGGGTTGATGTTGGATCACCCCAACGAATTGGCTGCGGTTTTGAGAAACCTTCTGGCACATGACTTTCAGTGCCGGAGCATGGGTGCCGCGGGTCGCAGCCGGGTAGAGTCGCGCTTCACCTGGGACCGGGTCGCGCTCGACGCGCTGAACATATACCGGCAGCTCGGTGCCGACTACGCGCCGATGCGATCTTTGCAGCCGACGGGTACACCGTGACTACGCCCTGACTTTGTGGGCGGCGGGCGAGGTGCGTTGTAGTCTGGGATAGGCCGCGATGCCGAGTCCTACAATGACGAGCATCACCGAAAACATAGCCTCCGGCCCCGTCCTGGGCCCAGCCGGTGAGTTCAGCGCGGTCCACGTTGACCTGCACAACGCAGATCATGCCGGTCCAGCCCGCGCCCATGACGTCGATCCCGGCGCCATGCACGCCCCGGCTGCCGTCCGGTACGAGCAATTCCGCACCGGCGATCCCGTTGCGGCGACTCGATTCTTCGCGGACGCCTACACACCGGGCTGGCTGATCACCGGCCTGGCTGGGGGCTCGACCGTCGCCCATCGGCGGAGTGAAGCGGCTGCGCTGAGTTTCGACGAGGTGACGATTCAGGGTCGGATGGCGTGCAAGATTCCACCCGGCGACTCCGTGCTGGTGATCCAGCCCCGGGCCGGATCGTTGTCGGTGACCGGTGGTCCGCTGCCGATCGGGGACTCACCGCTGCTGATAGCCCACGGCATGTCCTGCGTGCTGCACGTGAACGGCGCGCGCTTCGACGTCGTCACCGTCGGGGCCGATGCGCTGCGCAAGGTCGCCGCTGACCGCCTTACTCCGGTACCGCAGCACATTCGGTTCCTCAGCTGGCGCCCACGCTCGGGCGCCGCCGTGCGCGCGTGGCATCGAGCGCTGGATTACGTGACCGCCACCCTTGCTTCGCCGGATACCGTCCACCAACCGTTAATCGCCGCGGCGGCGGCGCCCCTGCTGGCCACGGCGCTGCTCGAGTGCTACCCGTCGAACGTCACCCTGCAGCAGGACCTGCTGAGCGACCCGGCGGTGCCGGGCACGCTGAAAGACGCGGTGAAATTCATCCATCGCCACGCCGCCGGTGACGTCGGCGTGACCGACGTCGCGGCCGCGGTCCATCTGACGCCCCGCGCGGTGCAATACCTCTTCCGACAGCGGCTCGACACCACCCCGACGGAGTATCTGCGTCGCGTTCGGCTGCACCGCGCGCACCAAGACTTGATGAATCGCGACCGTTCCGAGACCACCGTCACCGAGGTTGCGCAGCGTTGGGGCTTTGCCCACACGGGCCGGTTCGCGGTGCTCTATCGGCAGACCTATGGCCAGAGCCCACACACGACGCTCAATCAATGAGCTGACTGCAAGCCGAAAAACGAAGCGGATCAGGGGTTCCGAGCCAGGAAACGAAGGCTCCGCGGCTGCTCGGGCAGGCCGAACAAACCCGGAATAGCCTGTGCGGCAGGGTGTTCGCCCCTGGCCGGCGAATTGCGCGGCCTCGTTGCGGCATCGTTCGGTGCGGTCGCCGGCGTACGCTGTACCTCAGGTTGAGTCCACAGCTCCCCGTTCACCCGGGTTATCGTCACCACGCTTGATGGGCGCATCACATGGCTGCCTTCGCCTTCTCCGCACCGGATCTCCACAGACCAGACCTGATCGATTGTGCCGGGGCGCAACTGTGGGTACACACGCGGGGCCTAGCCACCGTCGTACGCGTCGGCGGCGAAATCGACGCGTCGAACGCCGACTTGGTATCCCGGGCGATCCGCCGCATCGAGCGGCCGGACGTTCCACTGATTCTCGATCTGCGTCACCTCGACTTTCTCGATGTAGCCGGCCTTCGCGCGCTGATCACCCTCAATCGCGAAAACCAAGAAGCCAGGTTGCGGTGCGACATGGTCAGCGGTCCGACGCTGCGTCGGCTCACCCGAGTCGTGGCCGACCACGGCTTGCCTCTCGTCGATTCGGTTCCCGAAGCCCTGCAGCTCGTTGAAGAATCGCAGCACACTTGAACGAAAAACCCTCGTAAGCAAAGCTTTACGACGGACCCTGCCGGCATGGGTCGAATGGCGTCTAGCATGTGGTCATGGTCGAGATTCATTTGGAGCGGACGATCGCGGCGCCGGTGGACCAGGTCTTCGACTGGCTGGCCGACCCGGCCAACCTGGCGGCCGCGCCGCTCGTCCTCAAGGCCGGTTACGCGAAGGACTCTGCGGCGCGCGGCGCGGGTGCGATGCGCGAGGTGGTCGGGCTTGGCACGTGGTTTCGTGAAGAGATCACGGCCTACGATCGGCCGCACAGCTATTCGTACCTCATCGTCCGGTCGTTCCCGCCGTTCGACCACGAGGGCGGCACGCTGACGTTCACGTCTTCGGGCACGTCTTCGGGCACGTCTTTGGGTGGTGGCACTCACGTCGACTGGCTGACCAACTACACCCATCCGGCGGTGGCCGGCGGCAAAGTGCTGGAGGCGATCAGCTATCGGCTGCTGCGTTCCAGCTTCCTCGCGATCCTCAACGCCTGCGCCGTGGCGCTGGAGCGGTAGCCACGAATTGTGGTGCGGGACTGCCTAATTCAACAATAACCGTCATGTCCCGATCTTCACCCGCTGCATCAACTGGCCGGCGGCGTAGCGGCCGCTGAACACGGCGCCGGTGACGGTGGACGGATTGTTGACGCCGACGGCCTCGCCCGCGAGATATACCCGGTCGCCGATCGGCTCCTGCAGCTGCCGCCGGTCGTCGAGGCCGGAGCCGGGTGCGTGAAATGAGTAGGCGCCGCGGGCGTACGGGTCGGCGGACCACGCCGAGGTCGCGACGTCGACCGGCGAGACGTCGTCGCCGAACAGTTGGCGGGCGACGGGCAGCGCGCCGGCCATGAGATCGGTCGGTGAGGACGACTCCACCGCGCGGCCACGATCACCGGCATTGAACGCCAACACAATCGGCCCCGAGGAGCTCGGCAGGGTGAACCATTGCGCCCACGCGCCGGGGTCGGTCCCCAGGTACAGGTAGAAGGCGTTCTCCGCGTCCCAGGTGCGCCGGCTGAACCGGAAGTAGCTCTTGGACAGCACGCCGAACCCGAGCGCGTCGATCGCGTGGGCGTGTCCGTCGGGAAGGCGCGGATCGAAGGTGATCGCACCGGATTTCAGCACGCCGAGGGGAACCGTGACTATCGCGGCGGGTCCCTCGAAGGAGCGGTCTTTCGTGCGCACGACGACGGAGCGGTCTCGTCGCACGATCGCGGTGACCGGGCTATTCAGCCGGATCTGCAGCCCGTCGGCCAGTAGCCGAGGCAGGGCGTCATAGCCGGTTGTGACCACGTCCTGGTCGCCGCTGCAGTAGTCGCCCTTGTCAAATGTCTTGGCGGACAGCTGATCAGCGCCGGCCGCGTACTCGTCCTCGATCTCGGTGGCGACGAAAAATGCCAACTGGGCGCGCTCGGACTCGGAAAGGTCCGCGGCAGCGGCGTGGACGGCGGTGCCGAGACTTCCGCCGTCGACATCGTCGCGGGCCTGGTCGACGAACGCGCGCCAGTGCCGTGGGTGGTAGTCCAGCGGCGGCAGCCGCGGATCAACCGCGAGCTTCGCCCATCCGTGATAGTCGGTCGGAACATGTTGTGCCTGCGCCCGCCGTGCCAGCTCCGTCAGCGGGTTGTTCGTGGTGCCGTGGATCCACGACGCGCCCATCTCGAGCGGTGCGCCCCAATTGCGGTTCGTGTACACCCTGCCGCCGATGCGATCGCGGGCTTCGATCACGCGCACCGGCCACCCCGCGTCGGCGAGGCTGCGTGCGGCGGACAAACCCGCCATCCCCGCACCGACGATGAGGACGGAGTTGGTGTCCGATCTGGTGTCCGATCTGGTGTCCGGTGGCGACGGGGCATCCGACGCGCAGGCGGCCGCCAGCGTCCCCCCGACCACGCTCGTCGTGGCCGCCAAGAACTCCCGACGCGACATCGGGGACACGTTGGTCAGCGTCTCATACCCTGCGTGATTTGATCCCGGGATTTGTTGGACGGGCGTCCGAAATTTTCGGCATATATTTGGCCGATTCCGGCAAGTCCGTCGTTGATTCCACGTAAACTCGGTCACATCCAGGGTGCGGCAACGGGGCCGTGTTCGAGGGGGGAGCAGCGATGAGTGCTCGACAAGCGACTAGCGCGATTCACCGGTTGCCGGATGCACTGCCCCCGAGCCGTACTCTGACCGTCTGTGCGGCGGACGGCACCCCGCTGCACTCGGAGGTCTTCGGGCCGCCCGACGGCTATCCGATTGTTCTGACGCACGGCATCACCTGCGCGATACGCGCGTGGACGTATCAGATCGCCGACCTCGCCTCCGACTATCGGGTGATCGCCTTCGACCATCGCGGCCACGGCCGCAGCGGTGTGCCCAAGGGCAAGGGGCGCGGCGGCTACAGCCTCGAACACCTTGCGTCCGACCTGAATTCGGTGCTGGAGGCGACGTTGGCGCCGCACGAGCGTGCGGTGCTGGCGGGGCACTCGATGGGTGGCATCACCATCGCCGCCTGGTCGGCGCACTACCGCGACAGGGTTCGCCAGCGCGCCGACGCGGTCGCGCTGATCAACACCACCACCGGGGACTTGGTGCGCGAAGTGAAGCTGATGTCGGTCCCCAGGGAACTGCGCGGATTTTCGGAGGCCCGCGTCATGGCCGCGCGCGGACTGATCGGCGCGTTCGGCGGGTTTCCGGTACCCACGGCGGCCCGGATCGCGAGTCGCTACCTGGTTGCGATGCTGGCGGTCGGCAGGGACGCCGACCCGAGCGCCGCGCGGCTCATCTACGAGCTGTTCGCTCGCACATCACCGGCGGGGCGCGGCGGCTGCGCGAAGATGCTCGTGGATGCCCTGGGTTCGCGTTACCTCGAGTTGGATGGATTGACCGTGCCCACGTTGGTCATCGGCAGCGAACGCGATCGCCTGACGCCGATCGGTCAGTCCCGCAGGATCGCGCGCACCGCGCCCAACGTCGTCGGCCTTGTCGAGTTGCCGGGTGGGCACTGCTCGATGCTGGAACACCCCCGCGAGGTGAACGGTCAGCTGCGAACGCTGGCCGAATCGGTAGCCCGCGAGGTGCCCGCCCGCGAGGTACAGCTGAGTTCATAGCAGGTCGGCTCATAGCAGCTGGGCGGTGATCTCCGCGGCCGCCCGCTGGCCCGACCGGACGGCGCCGTCGAGAAATCCGGTCCACTCGTCCGCGGTCTCGGTGCCAGCCCAGTGAATCGGGCCGACGGGCTCGCGCAACCACGGACCGTATCGCGTCCACGACCCGGGTGGCACGGCCGCAGTCGGGCCGCCGGGCGCGAAATACTCTGCGCCCCAACGGTGATCGACATAGTCGAGCGGTTTGAGCGCCTCGTCGCCGAACAGGCTGGCGAAGCAGCGCAACGCATCGCGGCGGCGTTGGTCGGTGGGTAGCGAGTCGAATGCGCGGGCGTCGACGAACCCCATCAAGATGCCGGGGCCGTCGGCATGCGGGCTGACGTCGAAAGTGATGAACACGGGGCCCTTGTCGGACAGCGCCTGGCCGGAGAAGCCGTTGTCCCGCCAGAACGGCGTGGAGTAGGCGGCGTAGGCCTTGCTGAGCCGGCCCTGCGGCCAATTCTTGGCCAGCTCGGTGTACTCGGGCGGCAGCGGGGGAGCGAATTCGATGGATGCGCGATGGGCCGGGGGGATGGCGACGATGACGAACCCGGCCTCGGTCTGGCCGCGCTCGGAGGACACCGTCACGCCGGCACCGTGTCTTTCGATCCGGCGCACCGGCGCGTTGAGCATCACCCGGTCGCCCAGTTCGGCGGCCGCCGCCTCGGCGATCTGCTGGGTGCCGCCCGGGAAACGATCCTGCTGGGCACCGTTTTCGACGTCGAGCAGCCGGTCCAGGCCGCCGGCGGCGTGCGTGTAGCGGGCGGCGTGCAACATCGATACGTCGTCGGGTTCGCAGCCCCAGGTCACCCGCGCCATGATGGCGAGCAGGTCACGGGACGAGGCGGTGGCGCGCATCGCGCGCAGCCACTCGCCGAGCGAGAGGTCGTCGAGCTCGCGGGCGCGGCGCGCGTCCCAGGGGGCTGCCAGCGGGATGCTGCGCGCAATTCTGTCGAATTGCCAACGCAGCCTGGCGATGTCGATCAGCCCGGTCAGTGAGAGCTTGGGGATGGTGCCGCGGTAGGAACGCGCCCAGCCGCGCCAGTGGATCACGTTCTTGCCGTCGTGGTGCGTCGGCGCGGTCGAGACGTCGAGCTCGGCCGCCAGCGCAAGGACCGCGTCCTGGGTTGGGCCGACGAAGGTGCCGCCTAGATCGGCGGGCAATCCCGCAACGCTGCCGGTGAACGAGCGCCCGCCGACCCGGTCGCGGCCCTCGAAGACCAGCACATCATGACCCTGTCGCGCCAGCTCGCGCGCTGCGGTCAACCCGGCAAAGCCAGCCCCTACCACGACGACGTCGACAATCCGGGGAGGGTCGGTCACGGGCTCTAGTCAACCGCATTTTGACGCGTTCGTAGCATAATTCTGGATTCGCGGTTAGGGCGCCACCGTTAACCAGTCCTTGAAACCCGACGGGTCGTGGCGGCCCAGCGCGCCGTGCTCGTAGAGGCCCCAGCCCTCGACCGGTTCCCCGTCGCCGTCGCGGCACAGCGCACGCCCGACATGGTCGATCACGCCGAAGCCGGAGCGCCCGATGATCGCCGGGTCGGTCATGTCGTATGTCAGGCGTTCGACGAACTTTTCGCCTTTCCACATGCCGTGCAGCCAGTCCGAATCGCCGCCGTATCCGCCGCCCACGTGGATTGGCACCGGCAGCTTGGATTCCACGTCGAAGTGGACCGGGGTGCCGTCCGGGGCGGCCGCGTCGATGGTGGCGCCGGTCGGTATGCGGGTACCGGAGCGGTAGTGAATCTTGACCCGCGGCCAGCCCAGCTGTTCGACCCTGCCGTCGCGCCACACCCTGGTGCAGTCGTTGAGCGAACGGAAGCCGTCGGGCGCCTCCTGGATGATCAGCACGATCGCGAACTCGTCGAAGGCCATCGGCACGTAGAGCCACCACATGCCCTCGAATGGCGGGTCGGCGGGCCGGCCGGCCGGCTCGGGTTCGCCGATCGGCCGGATGCCCCAGGACCGGTCGCGGCTGCCGAGCCAGGTCGCGGGGTCGACGGCGATCTCCTGCCCGTCGATGGCGATGCGGCCGCTCCAGGAGCCGAGCTGGGCGAAGCGCTGCGCGTCCAGGGTCACCCGGTTGCCTGACCGCATCAGGTGCGGCTGTTCCTGGACGACGTCGAACAGGCCTTCCCAGGTGAGATCGGCTGCGATGCCTTCGGTTTCGTCGAGGACCAGCCGGAGTTTGTGCAGCGGCTCGATCACCTCGATCCGGTAGCCGTTGACGTTCTGATTGAGCCTGTCCTGGTCGATGGCGTCGGACAGGTGCACCGCGGTCTGCGTGTCGCCGCGCCGGACGAGAAAAAACGCATCCTTGACCCCGAGGTTGGGGTAGTAGCCGATGCCGCTGATCACGAAGATGTCCCCGGTGCGGTCGTGGGCGTTGAAGTAGGAGCGGTCGTAGAAGTTGCGGTCCGAGGAACCCGGCCACGCGATCGGCTGGGGAATTTGATGTACCGGGAACTCGTCAAGCGGGCCAAGCATTACTGATCCTCTCCGATTGAACCCTCACCGATTAGACCCTCGCCGATTAGACCTTCGTCGATTAAACGTCTCATCAATCCGGCGTGGTAGAACAGCGATTCGACGTCGTCGGGTTTTTCGGTTTCGCCGAAGTGCACTCGTCGCGCACCGGTGCGCATGAACACAACGGCCCACATCACCCCGGAGTAGACGTAGAACCAATGCAGGTCGCCCACGTGGATGCCGGTGAGTCGCTCATAGGTGGCACGGACGTCTTCCTCACGCATCACCTCGGGCAGGCCCGGCAGCGTCGCCAGCCCGGCGAGCTCTTGAAACACCATGTGCGCGAATATCATCCAGGCGACGTCGAGCTCCCGTGGGCCCAGCGTCACCATCTCCCAGTCCAGCACCGCCACCGGGGCAAAGTCGCGGTACAGCACGTTGCCCACTCGCGCGTCGCCCCACAGCAGCACGGGCTCTCGGGCGTCCACCTCGTGCGGCCAGTTGCGCTCGAGCCACTCGAAAGTCCGCTCCAGCAGCGGCGATGCGCCGATGTCGGGCACCGCGAAGTCGTACCACGCCCGCACCCAATTGAAGTGGCCGCGCAGCGCGGTATCGCCACCTTGAGAGAGAAAACCAAATGTCTTCTGGGCGTTCGGGATTGCGTGCAACTTGGCCAGCACGCCGACGGTGGCGTCCTGCAGCTCGCGCTGCCGCTCGGCGGGCGCATCGGCGAACCAATTGCCGCCGAAGGTGTAGGGCATGACGTCCGGTGGGACCTCGCCGTCGACGTAGTCCATGAGGAAGAAGGGTGTGCCCAGAACCTCTCCGGTGGGCTCGAGCCAGCGCACGCGGGGGACCGGGACATCGGTGAGTTCGCCGACCTTGCGGATGACTTCGAATTGGTGGTCCAGGCGATAGGTCGGAAAGACCTGCACGTCCTCGGCGCTCGGCGCCACCCGCGCCACGAGTTTCTGCTCGATCGGCTGCCCGTCCTGCTGCCAGCGGGCAGAGAGGATGATCGTTTCCGACGACATGCCGGTGGCGTCGACGCCGCTCTCGACCGTCACCTCGGGTTTCGCCCCGTCGGGCAGCACGGTCGACAGCCACTGCGCCATCACCGCGGGCAGCGTGGTGACGTCGCGGCTGGATCGCTGAAGTCGATCGACTTTGTCCAGCACGGGTTCATTCGACACGGGTGCTTCCATTCTTCTGCTGATACTTCTGCTGAGTCTTCTGCTGATACTTCTGCGCGGCAATTACGATACGGTAGGTAGCGTTATGAAAGCAGACCCGTCCTACCTTGACAAGGCCCCGGGCGCCGGCCGGCCCCGGGACCCGCGCATCGACTCGGCGATCCTGTCGGCGACCGCGGAACTGCTTGTGGAGATCGGCTATTCGAATCTCAGCCTGGCCGCGGTGGCCGAGCGCGCGGGCACCACGAAATCGGCGCTGTACCGCCGGTGGTCGAGCAAGGCCGAGCTGGTGCACGAGGCGGCCTTTCCGACGGCGCCGACCGCGCTGGAGTCCCCGGCCGGTGACATCGCCGCCGACGTCCGGATGATGATCGCGGCCACCCGCGATGTGTTCACCACGCCGGTGGTGCGGGCCGCGCTGCCCGGGTTGGTGGCCGACATGACGGCCGATCCCGATCTCAACGCGAGGGTGATGTCGCGATTCACCGACCTGTTCATCGCGGTCCGGGTGCGATTGCGCGAGGCCGTCGACCGCGGTGAGGCGCACTCCGAGGTGGATCCGGACCGGTTGATCGAGCTGATCGGGGGAGCGACGATGCTGCGGATGCTGTTGCGCCCGGACGAAAAGCTGGACGATGCGTGGGTGGATCAAACCACCGCAATCGTCGTGCATGGGGTAACGGGATGACGGGGCGGCTTGCGGGCCGGGCCGCAATCGTCACCGGCGCCAGCCGCGGCCTGGGCAGGGCGATCGCGCTGGCGCTCGCGGCCGAAGGCGCGGCCGTGGCCGTCGCCGGGCGCACCGAAAAGGTGTGGGACGACCGATTGCCGGGAACCATCGGTGAGACGGTCGCCGAGGTCGAGGCGGCCGGCGGACGCGCGGTGGCCGTGCGTGCCGATCTGACCGACCGCGACGACATCGCCCGGTTGGTGGATGCGGCCCGAGAAGCGTTGGGCCCCATCACAGTTCTGGTCAACAACGCCGCATTCACCGCGCCCGGCCGTCCGCCGGGGGGACAAGGGCGCCCCAAGCCGCCGGCCCAGGCCGCAAAGCCCGCATCTGCCGGCGCAAAACCCGACTGGCCGGGTTTCGTCAGCACACCCCTGCACGCGTTTCGGCGGCACTTCGAGATCGCGGTCTTTGCCGCCTACGAGCTGATGCAGTTGGTGTGCCCGGACGTGATCGACGCGGGTGGCGGCTCGATCGTCAACATCACGTCGGTCGCGTCCCGGATGCCCGGCGACGGGCCCTACGCCGACCGCAGCGGCGGAGTCCTGCCGGGTTACGGCGGATCCAAGGCGGCGCTCGAGCACCTCACCCAGTGCGCGGCGTTCGATCTCGCCGACCACAACATCGCGGTCAACGCGCTAGCGCCGTCGAAGCCGATACTTACGCCGGGCCTGGCGTACTACGCTCGCGAGTTTGTTGATACCGCCCCGGCGGATGAATTCGCCCGGGCCGCAGTGCAGTTGGCGCTGGTGGACCCGCGCGATGTTACCGGGCGCACGATCGGCCATCGCGAGGTCCTGGACGGCAGCTTCCGTCCGTTCACATTCGGCTAGCCACCGTCCTCCTCGGGTGGGTCAGGATCGCCGCGGAGAAGTTCGTCGGGGTGATGAGCGTGGTTGATTTCGGGCGGGCCGCTGCCGTCCGTCCAGCCGAGTCGCCCGTTTTCGGTGACGGCGGTGTGCCATTCGCCCCGACTTGCCCCGCCGTGGTCGCAACCGCAAGCGAAAAACAGCTTGTCCGCATCCGTGCGGCCATCCGCCATCCAGTCCGGCGCGTGGTGCACCTCGCAGTGATAGCCCGATTCCAGGCAGTTGGGGCGGGTGCAGCCACGGTCGCGCGCATAGCAGATGAGTCTCTGATCGGCTGTGGCGATGCGCTTTTGGCGGCCCAGATACAGCGGCCGGCCGGTGTGCTCGTCGAACACGGCCAGATAGTGAATTGCTTTGGCGGCCAGGCGGATCAGGTCCGGCATGGGCAGCCTGGAACCGCCGCCGGTTCGCGCCGGCGCGGGCATCGGGACCGATGCGTTGGACGCCGCGTGTGCAGCCCGGTCGAGTTCGGCCAGGGTGGTGGTGGCGATCACCGTGACGGGATGGCCACGGTGCTGGCCGAGCCCACCGGACGAGATCGCCGTCTCCATACCTAACTTGAATGCGTCGTGGCGGCGCTGGGCGGGCGTGCGCTCGTCGCGCGCTTCGGCAGCGGCATCGGCACCGTTTTCGGGGTCGGCCGAGCCGTCCGGTTGATGGCGGCCGGGCCGCACCGCCGCGTCGACGGCTTCGAAGTACGCACGGGCCTCGGGGTCGAGCCAGCCCTGCAGCCGGGACATGCCGTCGGCTCCCTGCGCGCCCAGCTGCAGCCCGCGGCGGCGGGCGCGGTCGGCGTCGGTGAAAAGGCCGTCGGGATTGAGGTAGTCCGCGATGCGCTGCCCCAGCTTCGTGATCACGCCGGAATCGAGCTTGTTCGCGTGTTGGACCAACGTGCGTTCGGCATCTGCCGCGTCGCTGGGCGAAACGCAGGCCGGCAGCACGTCGATCGCGCGGCATACCGCGCGGATGTGGTCCTCGCCGACCGCGCCCGCTTGCACCGCGTCTGCCAATTCCGGCAACTCGGGCGCCAGCGGCGGCCCGGTCAGCGAGCGCCGCGGTCGAATCCTCGCCGCCAGCCTGAAGCGGCGCGTGATCTCTTGCGGGGTGATGCGCAGCCGTGCCCAGAGCGCGTCGCGTACCGCGGGCATGAACCCGGTCCCGTCCGGCGGGTCGGCGATTTCTCCGAAGAAGCGATACATCAGCCCGCGGTTGACGCGGTCCTGGGTTTCCAGCCGTTCGGCGACGTCGACGCGGAAGTCGTTGCCGACCACATCCGAGGGGATCTCGCGCAGCACCAGGTGGGCGGCATCGATCGCGTCCAGGGCGGCGCCGATCCGCTCGCGTGCCTGCTCGTCGCTGATCCGGATACCCATGGGCACCATCCTATCGAACAGACATTCGAATCCAACCGAGTTCACGCAGCTAGCTAGCGCTTTGTGGATGAAATGCTGACTGTGGATAACCTGGCGTCACGCCTGCCGGGCATGCAAGTATCGACATGCAAACTAGGAAAGCCTGTGCCGCAGAGGGCGGCAGGCAAACCGGTCGAGTGGTGTGCCAATGCCGGACAAGCCGACGGGGCGCGTTGTTGCGCTGATCGTGCTGCTGATCGTTGTCGCCGCTGCCCTGCGCGGATATCTTCCGGCCAGCGCAAGAGCGGCGCACGCCGAATCGGGCCCCAACCGGGTGGCGTTCGTCTTCGTCGTTGCGGCTCTGAGCGTGACGCTCGCGCTGGTCGCGTTCGCGGTCATCGCGCGATTGCGGGATCCACGCGCGATTGCGCCCTACAACCGGGACCTGTCCGAAATGCTCGGCACCGGCAGGGGTCGGCCGAACTGGCGCGTGTTGCTGATCGGACTCGCCGTGATCGTGGCCTGGTTGCTCATCGCGATGCTGGTGTCCCGAGCGCTTCCGCACGGCGTGGCTCCGCCCCCACAGACCCCGGCACCCAGCGCACCCCCGACGGCGCAAGTCAATCCGCAGCCGCCCCCGCCGCAGCGCCCGCAACACGACAACGGCGACATGTACGGAATCCTCCTGGCCACCACCGTCCCGATGCTGTTGATCATCGTCGCGGGGTCGGCCGTCATGTCCCGGCGGCGGTGGAGGGCCTCCGCACCGGGCACGGTCGTCAATGACTACACCGACGATGACATCGAGCCCGCGGCACCCAAACCCTCGGAATCGCTTGTGCGAGCGGCCGAACTCGGGCTCGCCGAGATCGGTGACCTCAATCGCGAACCGCGCGAGGCCATCATCGCGTGCTACGCCGCGATGGAAAGCGAGCTCGCGAATGTTCCGGGGGCCGCCCCTCAGGATTTCGACACTCCGACCGAGGTACTGGGCCGAGCCGTCGAACACCATGCGCTGCACGTGGATAACGCGGTGCAGCTGGTGAACCTGTTCGAAGAGGCGCGCTTCAGTCCGCATGTGATGAACGAGGGACATCGTGACGTAGCCGTACAGGTGCTGCGGCTGGTCCTTGCCGAGTTGCGGAGTCCGGCATGAAAAGGCTTATTTCCCTGGGCGTTTGCCTTATCGTCGGTGTTGAGCTGCTGGCGCTGATCGTGCACGATCGCCGCTTCGTGTTGGTGGCCTCCGGAGTCGCTTTGGCGTTGATCCTGCTCAGCGTCCGGCGTGTCCTGGCGCACGGGACGCGATCCATGGCCGAGCCGGATGCCGACGATCTGGGCGATTCGTTGCGCCGGTGGCTCGCCACCACCGAGACCACCATCCGCTGGTCGGAGTCCACCCGATCCGACTGGGACAGGCATCTGCGCCCGATACTTGCGCGGCGGTATGAAATGGCTACGGGCCAAAGGCAAGCCAAAGATCCGGCGGGTTTTCACTCGACGGGCCAAATGCTGTTCGGCGACGAATTGTGGGAATGGGTGAATCCCAACAACGTCGTGCGCGGCGGTGACCACCGGCCCGGTCCGGGCCGCGCGACGTTCGAAGAGATTCTCCGGAGGCTGGAAGAGGTATGAGAGGAAGAGGTATGACCCGGAAATGACAGCGGATAAAACACTGATATGACACTGATATGACGACCATGCCGGCCGCGACGACCACCGCGCACTGCGAGGCGGTGCTCGACGAAATCGAACGCGTGGTGGTGGGAAAGCGCGCCGCGCTCACGCTGATCCTCACCGCGGTGCTCGCGCGCGGCCACGTGCTCATCGAAGACCTGCCGGGCCTCGGCAAGACGCTGATCGCCAGGTCCTTTGCCGCGGCGCTGGGGCTGCGATTCACCCGGGTGCAGTTCACGCCGGATCTGCTGCCCGCGGACCTGCTGGGCTCGACGATCTACGACATGCAGTCCGGGCGCTTCGCGTTCCGCGCCGGGCCCATCTTCACCAACCTCTTGCTCGCCGACGAGATCAACCGCACGCCGCCGAAGACCCAGGCAGCCCTGCTGGAGGCGATGGCCGAAGGCCAGGTAAGCATCGACGGCGAAACCCATAAGCTGCCAACGCCGTTCATCGTTCTGGCAACCGACAATCCGATCGAGTACGAGGGCACCTATCCGTTGCCGGAGGCGCAGCTGGATCGCTTCGCGATCCGGCTGGAACTGCGATACCTCTCCGAGCGTGACGAGACCTCGATGCTGCGCCGACGGCTGGAGCGCGGTTCGGCCGAGCCGACCGTCAGTCAGGTTGTGGACGCGCCCGATCTGCTGGCGATGCGCGAATCGGTCGAGCAGGTGACGGTGCACGAGGACGTCTTGCATTACGTGGTGTCCCTGGCCAACGCCACCCGGCACCACCCGCAGGTCGCCGTCGGCGCCAGCCCCCGCGCGGAACTCGACCTGGTTCAACTCGCCCGTGCCCGTGCACTATTGCTCGGCCGGGACTACGTGATCCCCGAGGACGTCAAGGCGCTGGCCACCGCGGCGGTCGCGCACCGCATCACGCTGCGGCCGGAGATGTGGGTGCGGAAAGTGCAGGGCGTCGACATCATCGAAGAACTGCTGCGGCGATTGCCGGTGCCCCGGGCACGAGGGGGCACCGGATGAGTCCGACTGGATAAGAGAAGTGACCGAAGGCCATGAAGTCCAGTTTCGCTGGCGTCCATCGCAATTGACGCGTGCGATCGCGACGTGCGCCTTGGTTGCGCTCGCGGCCGCCGTGATCGGGGCGCGTTGGCAGCTGATTGCATTCGCGGCGCCGCTGCTGGGTGTGCTGTGCTCGATCAGCTGGCAGCGCCCGGTGCCGACGCTCCAGGTACACGGCGAACCCGACGTCCAGCGGTGTTTCGAAAACGAGCAGGCACGAGTGACCGTTTGGGCAACACAGGGAGCCGACGGTGCATCTGCGGTCGAGCTCACGGTGGTCGGCGTCGAAGGCATGCAGCTCGACGTTCTCGACACGGATTCCCGCGACGCGAAAACGGTTGCGGCTACCGCGCAACGCTGGGGGCGCTACCCCGTCCGGGCGCGCGTCGACGTGATCGCGCGCGGCGGGCTGCTCACGGGGACGGCCACCGTCGACGCCGCCGACGTCCTGGTGTTTCCGCTGACGCCACCGCAGTCGACGCCGATCCCGCAGACCGAGCTGCTCGACCGCCTGGGCGCCCACCTCACCCGGCATATCGGACCGGGCGTCGAATACGCCGACATTCGTGCCTACGTGCCCGGCGATCAGCTGCGGGCGGTGAACTGGCCGGTGAGCGCGCGCCGCGGGCAGTTGCATGTCACCGAGCGGTTGACCGACCGCGCCGCCGACGTGGTGGTGCTGATAGACACCTACCGGCAGCCGGCGGGCCCGGCAACCGACGCCACCGAGCGGACGGTCCGGGGGGCGGCGCAGGTGGTGCAGACGGCGTTGCGCCACGGCGATCGCGCGGGAATCGTCGCGCTGGGCGGCAACCGGCCGCGCTGGCTCGGCGCCGACATCGGGCAGCGCCAGTTCTATCGGGTGCTCGATACCGTGCTGGGCGCCGGTGAGCGATTCGAAAACACCACTGGCACACTGGCGCCGCGCGCCGCCGTTCCCGCGGGAGCGATCGTCATCGCCTTCTCCACGCTGCTGGACACCGAATTCGCGCTGGCGCTGATCGACCTGCGCAGACGAGGCCATGTCGTCGTCGCCGTCGACATCCTCGATAGCTCCCCGTTTCAGGACGAACAGGACGCCCTGGTGGATCGGATCTGGGCGCTGCAGCGATCCGCCATGTATCGCGACATGGCCACCCTCGGCGTCGACATTGTCTCCTGGCGAGGCGATCGCAGCTTGGATCAGTCGATGGGTGTACTGCCGGACCGGCGCCGCCGGGTGCGGGGACGGCTGCGGGTGTAGCCGTGACACGCCCAGCCTTAACACTCACCGCCTCAACGGTTTTCGGCCTGCTGATGGTGGGCCTGGTCGCGGTTGGATCCCACGGACCGGCGGCTGTGGCCGGGGTGCTGGCACTGGTTGCCGTGGCCGTGGGAGTGCTCGCTCGACCCGCCGCCACTGTCGCGGTGCTGCTGGCGGTCGCCGTGATCGTGCTGTCCGACCCGCAGGAGGTGCTCACCGCGCTGTCGGGGCTCTGCGCGGCGGCCTATCTGGTAAGCCGCCACGCGGGCGGCAGGTCCACCCGTGTCGTGTTGGGCAGCTGGCCGACAGTTGTTGCCGCCGTGGGGTTTACCCTCGCCGGGATCGTCGCGACGTCGTTCCCGCTGCAGTTGCCGTGGTTGCCGCTGGCCGCGCCGTTGGGGGCACTGGCGATCTACGTGTTGGCCACCCGGCCATTTCTGGGTATAACTCGCGACTAACCGGCGCCCGCGGCGAAGTGCAGCAGCTGCGCCGCGTGATCGGCCAGATCGAGCAGCGGCTGCGGGAAGATCCCCAAGACCACTGTGACCGCCGCACATACCGCGATCGCGGCCTTGCTCAGGATGCCCGGGGTTACCACTCGCGGCGTGTCGTCGGTCGGTTCGGTGAAGAACATCGACACGATCACCCGCACATAGAAGTAGGCGGCGATCCCGCTCGCGATCACACCGATCACCACCAGGGGCACCGCGCCGCCCTGCGCGGCGGCCTTGAACACCGCGAGCTTGCTGACGAAGCCACTGGTCAGCGGAATGCCCGCGAAGGCCAACAGAAACATCGAAAGCATCACTCCCACAATGGGTGAGCGCTGTCCGAGCCCGGCCCAGTGCGAGAGGTCGGCATCCTCGACGCCGTCCGCGTTGCGGATCAGGCCGACGATGGCGAACGCACCGACGGTGCTGAAGCTGTACGCGACGAGGTAGAACAACGTGGCGGAGAGACCCGCGTGGTTGTCGGCGATAACGCCGGTGAGGATGAAGCCGACGTGTGCGACCGACGAATAGGCCAGCATCCGCTTGACGTCCGTCTGGTTCACCGCGGTGATCGTGCCGACCGCCATGGTCAGGATCGAGATCGTCCACAGCACCGGCCGCCACTGATCGTGCAGCGGGGGCAACGCGACGTAGACCACCCGGAGCAGCGCGCCGAACGCCGCGACCTTGGTGGCCGCGGCCATGAAGCCGGTGATCGGTGTGGGCGCGCCCTGGTAGACGTCGGGAATCCAGGAGTGGAACGGGACCGCGCCGACCTTGAACAGCAACCCGACCGACAACAGGGCGACGCCGACCAACGCCATCGAGCTATCGCCATGAGCCGCAAGAGCTTCGCGGATGCCGGGCAGCGTGAGTGTGCCCGTCGCGCCGTAGAGCAGCGCAACACCGTAGAGGAAGAATGCCGAGGAGAAGGCGCCCAGCAGGAAGTACTTCATCGACGCTTCCTGGGACAGCAGCCGACGATGCCGGGCCAGCCCGCACATCAGGTACAGCGGCAGCGATAGCACCTCGAGCGCGACGAACATCGTCAGTAGGTCGTTGGAGGCGGGGAAGACCATCATGCCGCCGACGGAGAGCATCAGCAGCGGGAAGAGTTCCGTCTGGGTGGCGCCCGCCCGCTCGGCCTCGCGCTCGGTTTCGCTTCCGGGCACCGCGGACGCCTGCGGGGCAAAAGAATCCAGGCCCCCCGAATCCAGGCCCCCCGAATTCAAGCCCCCCGCAACGGCCACCTTGCTATCCGACGCAACACTTTTCGACGTGACCGCGCTGCGTTCGGCGATGAAGATCACCGCCATCACCGCGACCAGCGCGATGGTGCCCTGCAGGTACAGGGTCGGCCGATCGATGGCCATCGCGCCCAGCACAGCGGCGTGGCCGGATGGCGCGACGGCGCGGCCGACGACGATGACCGCGACGAACGCCGCGACCAAACCGCCCAGGGCCAACATCACCTGGGCGCCGTAGCGAATCCGCCTGGGCAAGAACGCCTCCGCCAGCACGCCGGCCACCGCGACGCCGAAAACGATGAACATCGGGCACAGCAGGAAGTACTCGACACTGGGGGCGGGGAGGGTCATCGCTGCGGTCCTTCGGCTGTCCTGGACGCGGTACGTGCCGGGGTACCGGGTGGCACCTTCGGTGCGGGATCATGCTGTCCGATGGTGGTCATGGTGTTCTCGACCGCGGGATTGATGACGTCGAGGACCGGCTTGGGGTAGACGCCGAGAACGATCAGCAGCGCGATCAACGGTGCCACGACGATCATTTCGCGTGGCGCCAGATCGCGGATCCGTTCGTTGTCGCGCGCCACCGGCCCGGTCATCATGCGCTGATAGAGCCAGAGCATGTAGATGGCCGAGAGGACCAGCGCGGTGACCCCGAACGCCGCCGCCAGCCAGTACCGGTTGAAAGTTCCCAGCAGGACCAGGAATTCGCTGATGAACGGGGCCAGCCCGGGCAGCGACAGGGTGGCCATGGCCGACACCAGGAACGTGCCGGCCAGGATCGGGGCCACCTTCTGCACGCCGCCGTAGTCGGCGATGGCCCGGCTGCCGTGCCGCGCTATCAGGAAGCCCGCGATCAAGAAGACCGCGGCGGTGGACAATCCGTGGTTGAGCATGTACAGCGTCGAGCCGCTCTGGCCCTGGCTGGTCATCACGAAGATGCCCAGGATGATGAAGCCGAAGTGCGAGATGGAGGTGTAGGCGATCAGGCGCATGATGTCGGCCTGACCGATCGCCACCACCGCACCGTAGATCACGCCGATGACGGCCAGCACGATGATCAGCGGGCGGAAGTACGTTGAGGCGCTGGGGAACAGCTGCAGGCAGTAGCGCAGCATGCCGAAGGTGCCGACCTTGTCCATCACCGCCATCATCAGCACCGCGGTCGCGGGTGTGGCCTCGACCGCGGCGTCGGGAAGCCAACGGTGGAACGGCCACAGGGGGGCCTTGATCGCGAACGCGAACATGAAGCCCAGGAACAGCGCCTTGATCACCGCGGGGTCCGCGCTGTAACGGCCGGACGCGAAGCCGGCCACGATGTCGCGGAAGTCGAACGAGCCCGAACCGTGCTGCGCGGTCACCACGTACAGCCCGATGACGGCCGCGAGCATGATCAGTCCGCCGAACAGGTTGTACAGCAAGAACTTCACCGCGGCGCGGGACCGTCCAGTGCCTTGACCGAAGCCGCCGATGAGGAAGTACATCGGGACGAGCATGGCCTCGAAGAACACGTAGAACAGCAGGACGTCCAGCGCTATGACCGAGATCAACACCATCGACTCGATGGCAAGCGTCAGTGCGACGTAGGCGTGCACGCCGCGGGTGCGCTCGCCGCCGTCGTTCCAGCCGGCCACCAGCAGCAGCGGAATCAGCACCGTGGTCAGCAGCACCAGCACCACCGCGATGCCGTCCACGCCGAGGGTGTACCCGGCGCCGAAGGCCGGTATCCAGCGGTGGCTTTCGACGAATTGGTAAGGCGCGCCACCCGCGTGTGAGCCGGACTTGAAGCCGAGCGCAATGACGACCGACACCGCCAGCGTCGCGACGCTGACCACCAGGCCGCTCCACTTGGCGAGCCGTCGCAGTCCCGGTGGCATCAGGATGATCAGCACCGCACCCGCCAGCGGCACCAGCCACAGCACGCTCAGCCACGGCACGTTGGATAGGAAAGGTCCGCTCACCACAGCCGCACCGCCAGGATCAGGGCCGCCACCAGCACGGCGCCCGTCAGCATCGACAACGCGTAGTTGCGGGCGAACCCGGTTTGCAGTCCCCGCAGGCGATTCGAGGTCGCGCTGACGAGGGCCGCCAGCGCGTTGACCGAGCCGTCGACGCCCGCGTTGTCGACCTCGACCAGCGCCGAAGTCAGTTGCGCGCCTGGGCGCATGAACACCTCCTCGTTGAAGGCATCGCCGTAGAGGTCGGCGCGCGCGGCGGCGGTGAGGCCCGAGACACGGACGGGAGCCACGCGCGGGATCGGTGCCCGGGCGTACATGCGGTAGGCCACCGCGATACCGACGGCGACCACACCCAACGCCAGGGCGGTACTGACCCAGACCGGGATGGCGTGGGTCACTTCCTCGTGCGCCCCGACCACCGGTTGTAGCCAGTGCTGCAGGGTGCCGCCGATGGCGAACAGCCCGCCCGAGAACACCGACCCGACGGCGAGCAGGATCATTGGCCACGTCATCACGGCCGGTGCCTCGTGCGGATGAGCACCCGGCGCCCAACGCTTTTCACCGAAAAAGGTCATCAGCATGACCCGCGTCATATAGAACGCGGTAATCCCGGCGCCAAGCAGCGCGGCCCCGCCCAGCAGGTACCCCCGGGCGCCGCCGGCGCCCAGGGCCGCCTCGATGATGGCGTCCTTGGAGAAGAAGCCCGCAAACGGCGGAACGCCGATGATCGCCAGATATCCCAGCCCGAACGTGGCGAACGTGATCGGCAGCGCGGCGCGCAGGCCGCCGTAGCGGCGCATGTCTTGCTCTTCGTGCATCGCATGGATCACCGCGCCGGAGCCGAGGAACAGCCCGGCCTTGAAGAAACCGTGGGTGAGCAGGTGCATGATCGCGAACGCGTAGCCGGCCGGGCCCAAGCCGGCGGCCAGGACCATGTAGCCGATCTGGCTGATCGTCGATGCGGCCAGCGCACGTTTGATGTCGTCCTTGGCGCAGCCGATGATCGCACCGAACAACAGCGTCACCGCGCCGACGATGACGACCGCCTGCTGCGCGTCGGGCGCCAGGTTGTACAGCGGATTGGACCGCACGATCAGGTACACCCCGGCGGTCACCATGGTCGCCGCGTGGATCAGCGCGGACACCGGTGTGGGACCCTCCATCGCGTCCCCCAGCCAGGCCTGCAGCGGAACCTGCGCGGACTTGGCGCACGCGCCGAGAAGCAGCAGCAGGCCCATCGCGGTCAGTGCGCCACGCCCTGCGGCTGGTGCGCCGGCGAATACTCCCGCGTACGACAGCTTGCCGAAGGTGCTGAACATCAAGAACATTCCCAATGCCAGACCGGCATCACCGACCCGGTTCATGACGAACGCCTTCTTGGCCGCGGTGGCAGCCGACGGCTTGTGATACCAGAACCCGATCAACAGGTAGGACGCCAGGCCGACGCCTTCCCATCCGACGTAGAGCACAACGTAGTTGTCCGCGACCACCAGCAGCAGCATCGAAGCCAGAAACAGGTTGAGGTAGCCGAAGAACCGGCGGCGATCCGGGTCCTCGGCCATATAGCCGACCGAATAGATGTGGATCAGTGACCCGACGCCGGAGATCAGCAGCACGAAACACATGGACAGCTGGTCGATCTGCAGCCCGAAGTCGATTGAGAGTTGCCCGACCGGAATCCAGCTGAACACCTTCTGATGGATGACGCGGTCGGCTTCGCTTCGTCCGACCATTTCGGCGAGCAGCGTCACGCCCACCCCGAACGCGGCGAGCGCGGCGACGCAGCCCAGCAGGTGGCCCCACGCGTCGGTGCGCCTGCCGCCGAACAGCAAGATCGCGGCGCCGGCCAGTGGCAGGGCCACGATCAGCCAGGCGAAGTGTGTCCCCAAAGAATTAATCACGGTGGCGTTCTTAGCCTTTGAGTAGGTTCGCGTCGTCGACCGACGCCGATTTGCGGGCACGGAAAATGGTCATGATGATGGCCAGGCCGATGACGACTTCGCAGGCGGCCACCACCATCGTGAAGAACGCGATCATCTGGCCGTCCAGGTGGCCGTGCATCCGCGCGAAGGTGACGAACGCCAGGTTGACGGCGTTGAGCATCAGCTCGACGCACATGAACATCACGATGGCGTTGCGACGCATCAGCACGCCGGCTGCCCCGATGGTGAACAGCAACGCCGAAAGATAAAGGTAGTTGGCCGGATTCACGACTTACCGCCTGAGATCGGAGTCTTCTTGCCGTCGGCTCCGCGGCTTTCCAGCATGCGCGACACCGACAATGGCGAATACGAGCCGTCCGGCAGCATCGCGGCCACGTCGACCGCGTTGTGACGTGCGTACACGCCCGGGTTGGGCATCGGGGTGGGATGCCCACCGGCGCGGAAGCGCTCCTGCGAGAGCTCCCGCTGCGTTTTGCGCCGCTCGAAACGCTCGCGGTGGGCCAGCACCATCGCCCCGACGGCGGCGGTGATCAGCAGGGCGCTGGTCAACTCGAAGGCCCACAGGTATCGCGAAAAGATCAGCGCCGCCAGGCCTTCGACGTTTCCGTTGGCGTTGGCGGTAGTCAGCCCGGTGAATCCGCCGACGGCGACGTTGCCGATGGCGGCGATCAGCAAGACGCCGAACCCGACACCCGTTATCACCGCCGCGACGCGCTGCCCGCGCAGCGTCTCCTTCAGGGATTCCGCGGAGTCGACGCCGATCAGCATCAGCACGAATAGGAACAGCATCATCACCGCGCCGGTGTAGACCACGACTTGAACGACACCCAAGAACAGCGCGTCCTGGACCATGTAGAACACCGCAAGGATGATCATCGTCATCGCCAGGAACATCGCCGAGTACACGGCGTTGACGGACAGCACCACCCCCAGCGCGCCCAGCACCGCCAGCGCACCCAATACCCAGAACGTCACCGCTTCACCCGTGGAGGTGCGGGTGATGGTGTCTTGCGCCAAATTCTGCGCAACATTCTGCGCAACATTCTGCGCAACATTAGAAGCCAGATTCGTGGCCAGCACCGCGTTCACCGGCTGTCCCCGCCGTTGTCGTTGTGGCCATTGTGGTTCTGGCGCAACCCATTCGGGCCCACATTGCCCTGGTAGTAGTCCTTGTCGGTGGCACCGTCGGCTCTGGGGTGCGGCGGCGCGGTCATTTCCGGCAGCAGCGGCGCGAGGAGCCGGTCCTTTTCGTAGATCAGGTCGGCGCGGTTGTCGTCGGCCATCTCGTAGTCGTTAGTCATGGTCAGCGCGCGCGTCGGGCAGGCCTCGATGCACAGGCCGCAGCCGATGCAGCGCAGATAGTTGATCTGATACACCCGGCCGTAGCGTTCCCCCGGCGAAAAGCGGGCCTCGTCGGTGTTGTCCGCGCCCTCGACGTAGATCGCGTCGGCCGGGCAGGCCCAGGCGCACAACTCGCAGCCGATGCACTTCTCCAGGCCGTCCGGATACCGGTTGAGTTGATGACGGCCGTGGTAGCGCGGTGCAACCGGGCCCGGCTTCTCCGGGTACTCCTCGGTGACCCGCTTTTTGAACATCGAGCCAAACGTCACGCCGAACCCGGCGACGGCATCCAAGAATTTAGCCACGTACTTTCTCCTTGCCCGGCAGCGGTGGTGTCGGGAATGCCGGTGCTGTGCCGTTGCTTTCCGAGCTTTCCGGACGCCGCTTGCGGAGCTGGCGTGCCAGCGCGCGCGAACCCGGGGCGCTGAACGGCCTTTGCAGCGACAGCACCAGCAGCGCGGCGACGACAGTGCTGCTGACCACCAACACCGGCGTCCAGTGCTGGAAGCCCTGGTTGCTCGCCGACCGGATCACGGCGGCGATCATCACCCACACCAACGAGACGGGAATGAGCAACTTCCAGCCCAGCCCCATGAACTGGTCGTAGCGCAGCCGGGGCAGCGAAGCCCGCAGCCACATGTAGATGAACATGAAGGTCCACAACTTGGCGACGTACCACAGCACAGGCCACCAACCGGTGTTCGCGCCCGGCCACATGTTGAACGGCCAGGGAGCATGCCAGCCGCCGAGGAACATAACCGTGGCGAGCGACGAAACCGTCATCATGTTGACGTACTCGGCCAGCATGAACATCGCGAACTTCAGCGACGAGTATTCGGTGTGAAAGCCTGCGACGAGTTCACCCTCGGCCTCGGGCAAATCGAATGGGGCGCGGTTGGTTTCGCCCACCATGGAGATCAGGTAGATCACGAACGACGGCAGCAGCAGGAAGATGTACCAGACCCGATCCTGGGCGGCCACGATCTCCGAGGTCGACATCGACCCGGCGTAAAGGAACACAGCCGCGAACGACAGGCCCATCGCGACCTCGTATGAGATGACCTGGGCCGTGGACCGTACCCCGCCGAGTAGCGGGTAGGTGGAGCCCGACGCCCAGCCGCCCAGCACGATGCCGTACACACCGATCGCCGAGAGGCCCAGGATGAACAGCACCGCGACGGGCAGGTCGGTGAGCTGCAACGGTGTGCGGTGGCCGAACACCGACACCTCCGGCCCGAACGGGATGAACGCGAAGGCGGTGAACGCGGGGATCACCGAAAAGACCGGCGCCGCAAAGTAGACGAACTTGTCTGTGCCGCCGGGGGTGATGCTTTCCTTGAGCGCCAGCTTGATTCCGTCGGCCAGGCTCTGCAGGGCGCCCCACGGCCCTGCCCGGTTGGGGCCGGGCCGCAGCTGCATCCAGCCGAGAATCTTGCGTTCGAGCAGGATCGCAACGAGCACGTTCAGCATCAGGAAGACGAAGATGGCCAGCGCCTTGCCCAGCACGAGCCACCATGGGTCGTGCCCGAAGGCCGTCATCGCCGTGGTCGTCATGCGTCCGCTCCGGTCTTCGCGCCGATTTTCGCGCCGATTTTCACAACAGCGCCGAGGGTTACGCCCAACTGCTGGTGCACGGCCGAACCGGGGGAGTTCAGCGGGAGCCACACCACCCGATCGGGCATGTCGGTGACGTTGAGCGGCAACGTGATTGACCCGCGCGGCGTGCTGACGGTGACGGCGTCACCTTCGGCGGCGCCGATCTCGGCGGCGGTATCGGCCGAAAGCCGCACCACGGGTGCGCGCGCCGTCCCCGCCAGATGCGGCTCCCCGTCCTGCAGCCGACCGCTGTCCAGCAGCATCCGCCAGCCGGTCAGCACGGCCTCGCCCTGGCCCGGTTGGGCCGGATGCGGGCTCGCGACCTGCGGGCCCGCGGCGTGCTTGCCGCCCCACGCGCCCAGCCCGGACATCTCCTCGCGCGCCGCTTCGACGGTCGTCACATTCAGGTAGACGCCCATTTCGTCGGCCAGCGCGTCCAGTACCCGGTGGTCCGATTGGCGGGCTTGCTGCGTGGTGCCGTGCAGCGCGGGGCCGAATTCCCGGTGGCGGCCCTCCCAGTTGACGAACGCGCCGGCCTTCTGCGTCGTCGATGCGACCGGAAAGACGACGTCGGCGCGTTCGGTGACGGCGCTGTGCCGCAACTCGAGGCTGACCACGAAGCCGGCGGCGTCCAGCGCGGCCAGCACCGCGTCCGGATCGGCGAAGTCGGCCGCTTCGACACCGCCGACCAGCAGCGCGCCCAGCGTCCCATCCGCGGCCGCAGCCACGATGCCCTCGGCGTCACGCCCAGGGGCAGAAGGCAATTCGTCGACGTGCCACGCCGCGGCAACCTGCTCGCGGGCGGTGTCGTCGGCAACAGGGCGGCCACCGGGCAGCAGCGTGGGCAGCGCGCCCGCGTCCAGCGCACCACGTTCCCCGGCCCGCCGCGGCACCCACACCAGCCGCGCTCCCGTGGCCTCGGCGAGCCGGGCCGCCGCCGAGAATCCGCCGGGCACACAGGCCAAGCGTTCCCCGACCATGATGACCGCGCCCGGACTGGACAGCAGGTCCCCGACCTCACCGGCGGCCAGGCCGTCCAGCGTCGAAGCCTCGCCGCCCGGAACGGTTTTGAGCAACCGGCCGGACATCTTGGTCAGTGCGCGGGTGGCGAACGGGGCGACGGCGTATATCGGAACACCGTTCTTGCGGGCCGCCTTGCGCAGCCGCAGGAACACGATGGGAGACTCGTCTTCCGGCTCGAAGCCGACCAGCAGCACCGCCGGCGCCGACTCCAGATCGGAATAGCTGACGGTCACCGGCCGCCCCGCGACGCGGGCGGCGAGGAAGTCGGCTTCCTCGGCCGAATGCGGGCGGGCCCGGAAGTCGATGTCGTTGGTGTCCAACACCATTCGCGCGAACTTCGAATACGCGTAGGCGTCTTCCCAGGTCGCACGGCCGCCGACCAGCACGCCGGTGCGTCCCCGGGCGGCCTCGAGGCCCTGGGCCGCGGCCACCATCGCATGTGACCAGGACGCCGGTTGCAGCGTGCCGTCGGCGTCCCGGATCAGGGGTGTGGCGATCACGTCGGGCTGGGTGGCGTAGGTGAAGGCCCACCGGCCCTTGTCGCAGTTCCACTCCTCGTTGACTTCGGGGTCGTCGCCGGCCAGCCGACGCAGCACCTTGCCGCGGCGGTGGTCGGTGCGCTGTGCGCACCCCGACGCGCAGTGCTCACACACGCTGGGGCTGGAGACCAGGTCGAACGGGCGGGCCCGGAATCGGTAGGCCATCCCGGTCAGCGCGCCCACCGGGCAGATCTGCACCGTGTTGCCCGAGAAGTACGAGTCGAACGGCTCGTTGGCGTAGATGCCGACCTGCTGCAGGGCGCCCCGCTCCTGCATGTCGATGAACGGATCCCCGGCGATCTGCTCGGAGAACCGGGTGCAGCGGGCGCACAGGATGCAGCGCTCGCGGTCCAGCAGCACCTGCGAGGAGATGTTGATCGGCTTGGCGAAGGTGCGCTTGACGTCGGTGTAGCGAGAATCGGCGCGGCCGTTGGACATTGCCTGGTTCTGCAGCGGGCATTCGCCGCCCTTGTCGCACATCGGGCAGTCCAGCGGATGGTTGATCAGCAGCAATTCCATCACGCCGTGCTGGGCCTTGTCGGCGGCCTCGGAGGTCAGCTGCGTCCGCACCACCATGTCGTCTGTGGCCACGGTGGTGCACGACGCCATCGGCTTGCGCTGCCCCTCCACCTCGACGAGGCACTGCCGGCACGCGCCGACGGGATCCAGCAGCGGGTGATCACAGAACCGGGGGATCTGGATGCCCATCAATTCGGCGGCGCGGATCACCAGAGTTCCCTTGGGAACACTGATTTCGACGCCGTCGATGGTCAGCGTCACCATCTCGGGCTGACTCACCCCGTCGCCGGTCTGAGGTTTGGCCGCCTGAGTCACGCGTTACCTCCGTCTGGCGTAAGCATCGAGTCCCGGGGGTCGAAGGGGCAGCCGCCGCCTTCGACGTGCGCGACGTACTCGTCGCGGAAATGCTGGATCGACGACATCACCGGGCTGGCGGCGCCATCGCCCAACGCGCAGAAGGACTTTCCCAGGATGGTGTCGGAAATGTCGGACAGCTTGTCGATGTCCTCGTGGGTGCCCTTGCCGGTTTCCAGTCGCTCGTAGATCTTGTCCAGCCAGAAGGTGCCCTCCCGGCACGGCGTGCATTTCCCGCACGACTCGTGCTTGTAGAACTCGGTCCAGCGGCGCACCGCACGCACCACGCAGGTGGTCTCGTCGAAGATCTCCAGCGCCTTGGTGCCCAGCATCGAGCCGGCCCCGCCCACGCCCTCGTAGTCCAGCGGCACGTCGAGGTGCTCGTCGGTGAGCAGCGGAGTCGAGGACCCACCGGGCGTCCAGAACTTGAGCCGGTGCCCGGCGCGCACCCCGCCGGCGTAGGCGAGCAACTCGCGCAACGTGATTCCCAGCGGCGCCTCGTACTGGCCCGGTCGGGTGACATGCCCGGACAGCGAATACAGCGTGAAGCCAGGCGATTTCTCGCTGCCCATCGACCGGAACCATTCGACCCCGTTGAGGATGATCGACGGCACGCTGGCGATCGTCTCGACGTTATTGATCACCGTGGGGCAGCCGTACAGCCCGGCCACCGCGGGAAACGGCGGCCGCAACCGGGGCTGGCCGCGCCGGCCCTCCAGCGAGTCGAGCAGCGCGGTTTCCTCGCCGCAGATGTAGGCGCCGGCGCCGGCGTGCACGACCAACTCCAGGTCGTAGCCGGACCCGGCGATGTCGCGACCCAGATAACCGGCGGCGTAGGCTTCGGCGACCGCGTTCTGCAGGCGGCGCAGCACCGGTAGCACCTCGCCGCGCACGTAGATGAACGCATGGCTGGCCCGGATCGCGTAGGCGGCGATGATGACGCCCTCGACGAGCACATGCGGCGTTGCGAGCATCAGCGGAATGTCTTTGCACGTACCGGGTTCCGACTCGTCGGCATTGACCACCAGGTAGTGCGGCTTGGCGGCAGCCCCGGTGTCGCCCTGCGGGATGAACGACCATTTCGTGCCGGTGGAGAAGCCCGCGCCGCCCCGTCCGCGCAGCCCGGAGTCCTTGACGGTGCCCATCACCGCGTCGGGCTCCATGGCCAGGGCCTTCTTCATCGCCTGGTAGCCGTCATGGCGGTGATAGGTGTCCAACGTCCAGGACTCGCGGTCGTCCCAGTAGCGGCTGATCACGGGGGTGAGCGGCGTTGCCTGCACCGTAGGACCGGCCATCAGCGCTCCTCCCCGGGCGCCGGCGGCGCCTGCATGTCGAGTTCCTTCGCCACCTTCAGGCCGGCCAGCGTCGCGGCGCCGGCGCCGCCCTGACCTTGGTCGGGGCGCTCGTCGGGCAGGCCCGCCAGGATGCGTGAGGTTTCGCGGAAGGGACACAGCGGGGCGCCGCGGGTGGGCGGCGCGGGGTTACCCTCGCGCAGCGAGTCGACGAGTTCGCGCGCCGACTCCGGCGTCTGGTTGTCGAAGAACTCCCAGTTGACCATCACCACCGGCGCGAAATCGCAAGCGGCATTGCACTCGATGTGTTGCAGCGTGACCTTGCCGTCCGGGGTGGTCTGGTCGTTGCGGACGCCGAGGTGGTTCACCAACGCCTCGAAAATGGCGTCGCCACCCATCACCGCGCACAGCGTGTTGGTGCAGACGCCGACGAGGTAGTCGCCGGTGGGGCCGCGGCGGTACATCGTGTAGAAGCTCGCGACCGCCGACACCTCGGCTCCCGTCAATCCCAGTTGCTCGCCGCAGAACTCGAGTCCCGCGGGCGTCAGGTACGAGTCCTCGGACTGCACCAGGTGCAGCAGCGGCAGCAGCGCCGAGCGCTTGTTCGGATAGCGACCGATGATCTCCTTGGCGTCGACCTCAAGCCGCGCGCGCACCTCCGCTGAATACGATTGCGGCGCACCCTCAACGACGAATTGGCTGGGTTCTTCGGGGGGTGGTCCGAGCCGGATGAAGACGCGCTCCCCGCCGCTGCTACCGACTTCGGGCACCGTCATCGGTCGACCCCGCCCATCACGGGGTCGATGCTCGCGACCGCGGTGATCAGATCGGCGACCATCCCGCCCTCGCACATCGCGGCGACCGACTGCAGGTTGGTGAAGGACGGGTCCCGGTAATGCACGCGGTAGGGGCGGGTGCCGCCGTCGCTGACCATGTGCACGCCCAGCTCGCCGCGCGGCGATTCCACCGAGACGTAAACCTGGCCCGCCGGAACGCGAATGCCCTCCGTGACCAGTTTGAAGTGATGTATCAACGCCTCCATCGAGCTGCCCATGATCTTTGCGATGTGCTCTTCGGAGTTGCCCATGCCGTCGGGCCCGACCTTCAGGTCGGCCGGCCAGGCGATCTTGCGGTCGTCGACCATGATCGGCCCGGGCCGCAGCTTGTCCAAACACTGTTCGACGATCTTGATCGACTCCCACATCTCCTTGACGCGAATCATGTAGCGCCCGTAAGCATCACACGTGTCGTCGGTGATCACGTCGAATTCGTAATTTTCGTATCCGCAGTAGGGTTCGCTCTTGCGCAGGTCGTGCGGTAGGCCGGTCGCGCGCAGGATGGGGCCGGTGATGCCCAGCGCCATGCAGCCGGCCAGGTCCAGGTAGCCAACGCCCTGGGTGCGCGCTTTCCAGATGGCGTTCTCGTTGAGCAGATCGCCCATGTCGCGCAGGGGCTTCTTGAGTTCCTCGAGGGCTGCGGCGATTTCGGTTTCCGCGTTGGGGGGCAGGTCCTGCGCGACACCGCCGGGCCGGATGTAGGCGCTGTTCATCCGCAGCCCGCTGATCGATTCGAACAAGTTCAGGACG